>CANPZK010000029.1 GCA_947588875.1 uncultured Clostridia bacterium | reverse complement strand
GGCGGCGGTCGCTTTAAGGCGCAGCGCAAGCCCTCCCGCGCCCTTATCTGCACCGCGAACCGATACTCCCTGAAATTCTTCTCCGCGTTAATATAGCTCTGCATTATCGGAGAGGTCAGACATCTGAGTATTTTCTCCTTATCTATTATTTCAGCCTGCCGCTCCGATATGAACCGCCCTTCCGCAAGCCGGAGTATCTCGCCCTCGGGGTCGTTAATGAACGAGCCGTAATCGGCAAACTGCATGACCGCGTGTATAGCGGTTCCGCGCTCGGCTCCGGTCATATTGTCCTTTGAGAGAAACGCCGGACGGGACGCGAAGGAAAAGTCGCGGTTTGCGCCCTTATGCGCAAGCTCGGACACAGACACCTTTACGGGAATTTTTGTAAGCTCGCTGTTTTTGAAGTCGGAGTTTATCCTCGCTATTATCTCCTCGGACGTTACGGCAAAGCTGCGCTCGTCCTCCTTGCTCTCCTGTTCAAGCTCCGGCGCTATCTCGTCCGCCATGCGGATCGAAACGCTCCAGAAATCCTCCGGCTTTCCGTCGTAAACGCCGCAGGGCTCCGTCAGATAATCTGACAAGGACTTGTTTTTGCCGTATAATATGGCGCACGCCAGAAGTCTTTGAGCGGCTGTTGAAAATCCGCGCACAACATAGGGGTTCACCTCTCCCCGCTCCGTATCGAGGCGCGACTCTATCTGCGCTATCGTCTCCGCAGGCTTCCCTCCTCTGAACGAGGTCACTATATAGAGCTTCTCCTCCGCCCTCGTCAGCGCGACGTACAACACTCTCAGTTCCTCGGAGACCTCGTCAATATCCTGCTGCATTTTTATCGCCTGCTTCTGCACCGATTCTATCTTGTAAGGCCCTCTTATATAATTTATCGCGGCTCCTACTCCGAGCTTTTGGTGCATCAAAAGCTGGCTGTAATCGTTTTTCGACAGAGATGAAATTCCCGCGACAAAGCACACCGGAAATTCAAGCCCCTTGGAGCCGTGTATCGTCATTATGCGCACCTTATTCGATTCTCCGCTCGACTTCGGCGACCTTATATCTATTTTCTGTTCGGTCAGTCTGTCCAAATAACGTATATACGACGAAAGGCAGCCGCCCGACTCCGCGAATTCGACGGTCTTTGAATAAAAAAGCCTTAAATTATCGAGCTTCAGCTCGCCGCCCTCCGTCGCGGACACTATCTCGGGATATGAGGTTTTGTCGTAAATATCCCTTAAAAGCTCGTCCGGCGGCGCCGATGTGGCAGTCATTCTGAAATACGACAGCATATCGCACAGCTGCGAGCAATGCCCGTCGCCGCCGTCCGCCGCCCGCCTTACCGACTCATACAGCGAAACGCCCCTGTTTTTCGCCCTTATATTCGCAAGCTCCGTCGGCGTAAACGCGAAAATCGGACCCGTCATCACGTTCAAGAGCGGTATGTCCTGTATCGGGTTGTTTATTACACGGAGCAGGGAGATCATCATTGATATTTCCCCTGTCGTTAAAAAATCGTCGCCCGCCGCGCACTGAGCCGGTATTCCGAAGCTCTTCAGCACGCTCATATATTCGAGAGCGTTTGTATTGCTTCTGAGCAAAATCGCAAAATCGCCGAATTTTGCCGCCCGCTTTACCCCGTCCTTCTCTAACGTGAGAACGTCCTTCAGCTCGATTATTCTCTGCGCTATCAGCCGAGCCTCCGCTATATGCGGCGGTATTCCGAAGGACTGCGGAGCAAAAATAACGTCGAGATTTGCGTCCGGCGTATTGGACTCGGAATACTCTGCCTTCGGCACGAGCATATCCTCCCGCTTATAATACATATCGCCCGCCTCCGGCGACATCAGCTTTGAAAAAATAAAGTTCACGCACTCCGCTATACCGCTCCTTGAGCGGAAATTTTTATCGAGAATGATTTTCGCGGGATAGTTGTCGCTCTCGCGGTCATACGGCTCATAGCTGTTCTTGCGCCGCAAAAAAAGCTCGGGATTTGCCTGCCTGAATCGGTATATGCTCTGCTTTACGTCTCCGACGACAAAAAGCCTTTTTCCTCCGCCGCTCACGCAGTTGAATATAATATCCTGCACCTCGTTTGCGTCCTGATACTCGTCGACCATTACCTCGGCAAATTTATCCGAAAGCTCATTTGCGAGCTGCGTCGGCTCTCCGTTCTTATAAAGCAGCTCAAGCGTCCAATGCTCAAGGTCGGAAAAGTCCGCGAAATTCTCCTCCGCTTTCAGCCTTTTATATTCCTCGGAAAACAGTCTTACGGTTTTGAACAGAGCCTTTACCGCCGGTCTTGCGATTTTTGTCGTTTGGGCGTATTCCTCGCTGTTGTATATAAAAAGCCTTGATATTTTCTCCCTTATCTCGCTTTTTATCATTCCGCATATATTCGCGATTCTTATCTTCGTCGGATCATTGGAGTATCCTCTTGCCGCCGAGAGCTTGCCGAAATCATGCTTTCTGTGGGCAAATTCATACAGCCCGTCCCAGTCCTGCGCCGTCACAAGCCGCGAGTATTCCTCCGCGAGCGCGCGGTATATGCTTTTCAGCTTATCGCCGAAGCTGCCGCCTATTTCGGGTCTGCTCTCAAAAAGCCTTATGCACTCGTCCGCCTTTTGAATCAGAAAATCGGCGGCGAGCCTTGCCTCGCGGAGTATCGCCTCGCCCCATATGCTCTTCTTTATGTCCTCCTCCTCGTATTCCCTCTCGTATTTATCCATCCACCCGTTCGGAAACGGCTGAGAGCAGAGAAACTCATATATTTTCAGCACAGTTTTTTTCAAATTGTATTCGCCCTTCGCCGTGCTGAAGCAGTCCGCCATATATCGGAAGCCCTCGTCGCCGGAGTCGTATAAATTTTCAATCACGTTTTCAGCCGCCTGATCACGTATCAGCGCGAGTCTGCTTTCGTCGGCGATCTTATAGTCCGAGGGAACGTCGCCGAGAAGATAGAAGTTTTCCTTTATCACATTGCCGCAAAAGCTGTGTATCGTGCTTATATTCGCCCTCGGCAAAAGCATGAGCTGTCTGCGGTAATAGCCGTCGCCGGGATTTTCCTTTGACAGCCGCTCAATCCCCGATGAAATCCTCTCCCTCATCTCAGCCGCCGCCGTCTTTGTATACGTAACAACGAGCAGCTTGTCTATATCCACCCTGTTTGCGGGGTCGGTTATTCTGCTGAGCACACGCTCGACAAGCACTGCGGTTTTGCCCGAACCTGCCGCCGCGGACACTATCAGCGAGCCGCCCTTGGCGTTTATCGCGTCAAGCTGTGCGTCCGTCCAATCTCTGCTCATGGCTTATCCTCCTCTCCGCAGTATATCGGTGAAAATTTCCTGCTTTTTAAATCGTTGAACGTCATACCGCCCTCAAAGCCGCATGAATTTATGTAGGGGCAGTATTTGCAGGCGTCGTTGTCCGAGGTTTTGACGGGCAGGGGCGCTATATTTCCGGCGAGCAGCTTTTTTACCATATTCAAAATAAGCGTTTCTATTTTGTCAAAGCACACCTTCAACTCTCTGGAGGACATTCTTGTCGTCCCCTTCATATACATATTTTTCTCGGAGGAATACGCAAGTGCGGACTCCGGCTCGTCAAGCACCACTCCATTCATGGCGTACGTCTTGTTTATTTCCTCGTCGCCGTCGTTTTTCGGTATGAGCTTTGGCGACGCCGGCATATACAGAACGCCCGACGGTATTATCTTTTTCTTAAAGCTCCTTTCGCCGTTCTCGGCTATCGCCTTGAGATACAGCAGCATTTGTAAATTCAGTCCGAAATCGAGCTGATTTATCTTAAACTCCTTGTTGTTCGTCTTATAGTCAATCACTCTTATATAATAGCCGTCGCCCTTTTCGCACTTGTCGACCCTATCCACAAAGCCCCTCACGTTTATCCGCGTTCCGTCGTCAAGCTCTATGCACATTGGCTCGACCTCGCCGCCCCTTTCCTCATAATCTATCTTCATCTCAAAGCGGAACGGGTCGAAATCAGACGACATAAGCTCGCCCACGACATAGCGCACGAGTATTTCCGCGCCCTGCACTATCCTTTCGAGAGCGTATAAAAATCGCTTCGTCTTGTTTTCGCCGCCTCCGAGATAGGCTCCGAGGTAGCCGTCGGTTATTTTATGTATAGCCTCTCCCAGCCTGTCCTCGTTTATCATCTCGTCTATCTCCGGCACGGTGTTCTCCGACAGAAGGACCTCGAGTATATAGTGAACGAGAGTGCCGAACTCGGCGGCGTTTATCTCCGCTCTTTTTCTCTCCTTTAAATTCAATCCGTAGGTGCAGAAGTACTCGTACGGGCAGAGATAATATTTTTCTATTTGCGACGCGGAAAGATTCACGTTTCTGTCGCCAAAAAGCCTCCTCGCCGCGCCCGCGTCCGTTATCTCCGGCGGGCGCTTTTCTATTACCGATTCTATTTTATCGACGGTCGCCGCCCTGCTTGTTGCTCCGAAATATTCCTTTAATCCCGTTATCAGCGGAGCGCCGCTGTTAAAATTCATCGCAAGCAGTTCAAACGCGTCCTGCTCGCACCTGATAAATCTGCCGTCGTGCTTTTCCGTTATAAAATTTTCCTTGCCCGTCAGCTTGAATATAGACACTATCTCCCTTATAATCGACGACGCGGCTCTCTCCTCTCCGTTCAGGGAGCGGGTGTAGCAGCTTGCGTATAATCTCTCCGTGGGAGCGGAAATTGCGGTATAGACATAATAAAGCTCGTTTGCCGCGAGTCCGCTTACGGAATTGTAAAGTCCAAGCCCCTGCTCGCGCAGGACGCATCTCTCGTTGTCCGTGAACACTCCCGCCGGAACCGGAGCTTTCGGAAATTCCTCCTGAATACAGCCGAGCAGGAATACCGCGCGCGGGGAATCCGTTCTTATTCTGTCGGCCGTTCCGACCGTAACCTCGTCAAGGCTCTGCGGAATATAGGATATATCCTCCGCGCCGAGGCACAGCTTTAAAAGCTCGGCATAATCCTTTATGGCGAGAGGAATATCCTCGAGCGCGGAGTAAACCATATCGAGATTTTTTATTATCGCGTCCCATATTCTATCAAGCTCCGAGAGCCTTTGGGTATCGCTGTTTTCAATATATACTCTTTCCTCCTCGCGCAATCTGTCCTTTATCCGACTTTTTTCAATAAGAAAGTAAAGCTGACGCGTTATTTCGCCGCCGGTCGCGTTTTTCACCTTATCCCTGAATTCAAGAAGCGGCTCGATTATAGCCCGGCGGGATTTTTCAAGCCGCTCGAGCGCCTTATGATCGTCCTCGCTGAATTCGGATTTAAAGCCCGAGGGATTCCTGTCGAACGGCTCAAGCCACTTGCTTCCGCTTATGCTCCAGATGTACGTGTAATTTTCAAGCTCGAATATCGCATCTTCGTCGAGCGGCGAAAAGCCGGTTTTCAACATTCGGAAAATATGCTCCGAGGAAAAGCTCGTGCATATTACGTCGAGTATTGAGATGAGATACGACGAAAGCGGCTTTTGTATGAGCGGCTGAGGGTTTTCCATAAAATACGATATGCCGTGCCTGTCAAACGCCTCGGCGAGTATTCCGCGATAGGGCGCGAGGTCCCTGCATATTACGGCTATGTCCGAATAGCTGTACGACTCCTCCGAAACGAGCCGTTTTATTTCCGACGCGGCATAGCCGCACTCGTCATAGATACTCCCGCCGCTGTAAACGGTTATGCCGTCGCCGCCATGCTCGGAGTCGGTCGGCGAAAAGGAGTATATATTTTTTTCAAGCTCCCGAAGCGAGGCTGAGCTTATCCTCCTGTTTTCCGTAAGCTCCGTCGGAGCCGAAACGCCGACGGAATTTTTTTTTGCTATTTCGGTTATCGCCTTTCGCGTTTCGTTCGATACCGCGAAAACGTCGTTATCCGCCCTGAAGTCCTCCATATCGCCGCAGAGGGAAACCAGCATCTCCTTTGAGGTGCGCATAAGCGCCTCTATTATGAGCAGCTCCTGCTTTGTAAAGCCGCTGAACGCGTCGAGGGCTATTATATAATTCTCAAAAATATTTTTCTTTAACAGTTGATTGTATATAAGCGTTAGATTATCAAGGGGGTCGGAATAGGCTCTGCCGATGAGAGAGCTGTAAACAGACGAGATGAGGGCAACGTCGCAGAGCTTGTTTTTGAGCGTTTCATTGCCCGCCCTCGCCGCGAAGCTGCGCAGCTCGTCAGACGAAAGGGCGCAGCTTTTCATCTCGTTTACCGTATTTAAAATAAGCGGTATGAAATCCGGCTTATTGATTTGATTGTGATAGAGTACAAGCTCGTCCCTGCATTCGCGCAGGGCAAGCGACATAAATATATTCTTCATACCGTCGCTCACCGGAGTACCTGGATAGCCTCCGCTGCGGCGGAACACCGCGTCCGCAATCCTGCTGAAGCTCAGAACCTCTATCCTCTGCGCAAGGCGCGGACCTATTTTTTCAATTATTTTTCTCTCCGTAGCAAAGCTGTGCTGCTCGGGAATTATCAACAGAAGGCTTTCCTCCGTGCTCTTTGCCAGCGAGCAAAGATAGTTGATTATATATTCCGTTTTTCCCGTGCCGCTCCGTCCGAATACGAATTTCAGCATTTACATCACCTGAAATCTCACTAAAATATTATTGCATTTCCCAAAGATAAATGTGCGCTTTAGTGTATTTTAACATAACAGACCGTCAACTTCAAGTCGTGCGTCCGCATTGTCGGCGCGCTTTCAGAGAGCCGTCCGCTGCCGTTTGTCATCGGCCGCCGACAAAATTTTATTTTTGTTTTTATTTTATTGACAAAATACTGCCGCAAATGTTAAACTATAACCAACAAAAAATATTCGGGAGGATAACAGAAAATGGACAATAACAATTTTCCCCAAAATAACGATTTAAACAATAACGCTCCTCAGCAGCCGGAGAACGATTTCCAACAGGCTCCTGAGCAGCCGATCAACGCGGAAGCTCAGCCCGAAGCGCCTGCTTCTCCGTCCGATATGAACGGTCAGTCAGAGCCTCCGGTTGAACCCGCCGCACCCACTGAGTCCGACAGTCTGCCGCCGCAGGGTCAGCCTCAGTCACCGTTTGGCGCTAACTTTCAGCCGCAGCAGCCGTATGGGGCGAATAATCAGCCCTACGGTCAGCCTCAGCAGGGCGGTAATCCTCCCTTCGGTCAGCCTGCAAACGGCGGCAATTCTCCATTTGGAGTAAACAGTCAGCACCACTTTAACACTCAGCAAAATAATCCGTTTATGTCAAGACCGCAAAATAATCAAATCATAAACGATCCCGCCGCGCATACAAAGGGTCTTATCTCCACAATTTGCGGCGTGGCAAGCATAGTCCTGATTATAATTTCAATGATTTCCTGCGGCGTGTGCTCTTGTTCGGCCATTGACGCTTCAAGCAACTGGAATTTTTCCGGAGCAAGCAACTCGTATAATATGGCCGTGATTTTGCCTGTTATCTTCTCTTTGATTGCAGTTGCGGCGGGCATAGTAGGTATAGTATTGTCGGCAATGGGCAAAAAGACAAGCAACGACCCGCTTCTGACAGCCGGACTCGTCTTGTCTATTGTGGGAACGGTCATAGCCTTTATTGCTTTGATCTCCTTCTCGTGCATATGCGTTTGCAATTGCGGCACATCTGCATACGTTTCGTCCTATAATTTATTCTCATAAACCAAAGCTTTATATGTCTGAATCGGGTGCTCCGGCTGCCGGAGCACCCGTTGTTTTTGGAGGCTGATATGTGTTCATACGTCAACTTTTTCGGGCTTCAGACTCCCATATCCTCATACGGATTGATGGTGGTCTTAGGAATAGCCGCGTGTATAATCTATTCCTTTATACAGGTAAAAAAGCATACCGAGATATATTATATCTCCCTTATATTCGCTTCTCTTTGGATAGCTCTCGGCGTTTTCCTCGGCGCTCATATACTTTACGGTATAACTAACATAGACAAGATAATCTATATGTTCCAAAACGCGTCGGAGTTCTTTTCGGACTTTTTCTCCGGCGTATCCGTTCTCGGCACGCTGGTGGGCGGAATGGTGTTCTACGGAGGACTCATAGGCGGCGCCGCCGCTCTGCTGATTTATTTAAGAGCGACAAAGCAGGATATTGGAGCATACTGCGATTTTCTCGTCCCGTGCATACCGCTGTTTCACTTTTTCGGGAGGATCGGCTGCTTCTTCGGCGGCTGCTGCTACGGAATAGAGTTTCCGATAGGGTTCACCTATACAAACTCCGTAGTCGAAGCGGCTAACGGCGTTTGCCGTCTGCCCCTGCCTCTCATTGAGGCTTTTTTCAATATTTTAATCTTTATATTCCTTCTTTTGTGCTATAATAAGCATAAGCTCACAAAGGGGCATATGATATTAGCGTACTGCTTTACCTACCCCGTTGTAAGATTTATAGACGAATTTTTCCGAGGCGACGAGATAAGGGGCTTCTGGGGGCCGCTTTCGACATCTCAGTGGATAAGCGTTTTTATATTCGCCGCCGCCCTTATATACGTCGCGGCGGGGAAAATTCGGGGAAAGCATTTTATAAACAAGTCGCAGACTTGCTGAAGCGGTGATAATATGAAGGTGGGAATATCGTCGGCGTGCCTTTATCCGGCGGATACAATCGAATCACTGAGCGCCCTGCTTGAAAACGACGTGAAGCATTTTGAGATATTTTTTAACACAATAAGCGAGATAGATGGAGAATATTTTTCTCGAATCGTTTCTCTGCTGAACGAGCATCACGCTTCCGTGAAATCAATACATCCCTTTACCTCGGGCTATGAGTCGTATCTTCTCTTTACAGACTACGAAAGGCGTTACAGGGACACTCTATTATTTTACAGGAAATATTTTGAGTGCGCCGCAAGGCTCGGCGCGGAGATAGTCGTTATACACGGCGACAAAAAGACGGCGGCGACCGGAATAAGCGACGAGTGCTACTTTGAAAAGTTCGCGGAGCTTGCAAGCATCGGAAAGGAATACGGGATCACGGTGGCTCAGGAGAACGTGAACGCCTTCCGCAGTCAAAATCCGAACTTCGTAAGGAAGATGAGGGAACACCTCGGTAACGAGGTGAGCTTTGTTCTCGACATAAAGCAGGCTGTGCGCTCCGGCAACGACCCTTTTGATATGTGCCGCGCCATGGGCGACAGGCTGTCACACGTCCACATAAACGACAACAACGGACAAAGCGACTGTATGCTGCCGTTTGAAGGCTCGACCGATTACTCAAGGCTTTTTAATATTTTAAAAGAGAACAATTACGGCGGCGATATGATAATAGAGGTGTACAGGAAAAATTTTGGCGGTATTTCCGAGCTTATTGCCTCATATCGGAAATTGAAGCTGTTTTGTGAAAATGCTTTTGTTAATTTAGATAAAAACAGAGATTAAAACTTGTTAATTCAAAATATAGTATTTTCTTGATTTTAAACGACAATATATGATATAATTATTCAGAAGGAAAATATTATTGGGAGGACTTTAAATGAAATGTCCGTATTGCGGTTATGAGGAAAGCAAGGTAATTGATTCTCGACCGGCTGACGACGGCGAGAGAATAAGGCGGCGCAGAGAGTGTCTCGGCTGCGGAAAGAGGTTCACAACGCACGAGGTTATTGAAACCGTGCCGCTGATTGTTGTGAAGCGCGACAAGTCGAGAGAGGCATTTGACAGGAACAAGCTCACTGCCGGAATACTGCGCGCCTGTGAAAAGCGTCCCGTTTCGCTCAATTCGGTAGAGGCCATTGTGGACGATATTGAGTCGAAGCTCCAAAATTCCCTTGACAGGGAGGTAACGTCAATGGCGATAGGCGAGTATGTGATGGAGCATTTAAAGAATCTTGACGAGGTCGCGTATGTTCGATTTGCCTCGGTTTACCGCCAGTTCAAGGACATAAACACGTTTATGGAGGAGCTGAACAAGCTGCTTCAGGAGAAATAAAAGCGCAATCAGGCATAAAATCAGGGCTTTCCGATTTTTTCGGGAAGCCCTTTATTTATCGAAAGTGTTTTGCCCTGCGTTTTGCCCGCTCAAAAAATTATTTTGGTTTAAATTTGCGCCGCGCGGCCGCCCCCGACCACTTTCATCGTGAGGCAAGCGGACGGGCGGCGACCGCGCATTTCCGCCTCCGGCGGAAATGCGCCGAAAAACGCGGCGCGGCAGGGGCGCTTTCCTCTGTCGGAGGGCTTTCCGCCGCCGCGTTTTTCCGGTGCGGCGCAGCCGCACCGGTCGCCGCCCGTCCCGTCCCTGTTACAAGCACAGAGTAAAAACGCGCGATAAGACAGCGCGGCTCCCGAGTCACCGCTCCAAACAGCGCTCGATCGCCGAGACCATCTCCCCCATAGCCGCCTCTATATCGGAAACCGCTATGCCGGAAAAGCCGAATTTTATAACCGTACCGCCGCCGCGCTCCTCAATACCTATGACCGCGACCGACGCACTGTCAATCAGCCCCGAAAGAGCGGCTGCGTCCAGCCTCGCCTTCAACGTCAGCTCATAGGCGAGCGAGGTTTCAAACAGCTTTAACTCAAAGTCTATACCCCTTTCATCCAATGCGCCGCAAAGCAGACTGCCGATGAGAGCGCTCTTATCGGCATAGCTCCTTTTAAGCCTGCGCAGGTGCCTTTCAAGCTGACCGTCGCGTATGTAATCAGCGAGGGCAAGCTGCTCTATCTTCGAGGCGGTCTGGTTCAGGTGCTGTTTGTCCTCCGCATAAATCGTCTTTAACATATCGGGTATTACCGCATAGCCTATTCTGACAGACGGCAAAAGGAGCTTGGAAAACGAGCCCAAATATATCACCCTGTCCGTACAGCCGCACTGCATAGCCGGAACAGCCCGCGAATTGTAGACAAGCTCCCCGTTATAATCGTCCTCAATAATAAATTTCTCTCCGCTTTTTGCCCATTCCGTCAGCTCAAAGCGGCGCTCCGGCTCCATTCTGTCGCCGCTCTTTAAGGAACCGGAGGGATTGATGAGAATAAAATCAGGATTTGCGCTCTTTATCCGTTCAATGCTTATCCCACAGCGGTCGCTCTCAATCTCAATGACCTTAAATCCGCAGTCGCGGAAAACGCGGATAAAATGTCGGGAGGCGTTCTGCTCGACCGCGATAGACGAGCCGAAGCGCCTTAAAAGTCCGCAGATGAGATATAAAAGCGACTGGGTTCCCGCGCCGATGACAATATTATCCTCGGTAGCCGCGACTCCCCTGACGCTGTAAGCGTAAAAGCTGAGCGCGCGCCTCAGGGCGTATTCCCCCTGAGGGTCGCCGTAGGACGAGATGATGTAGTCCTTGTTGAGGTATGATTTAACATATTTTTTCCACAGCCTTACGCCGTTGGAGTCAACGGTAACGCTTTTACTGCTCAAATCGTACCTTGCGCGTTTAGGCGCGGCGGCAGCGTCGGCGCTGCTCTCACGCTTTATCTCGCCCTTTCTGATTATTTGCCCCTGAACGAAATATCCCCTCTGCGGGCTGTTCTTTATGTACCCCTCGGCGCAAAGCTGGCCGTAGGCGGCTTCGACCGTCGTTTTGCTTATGCCTAGCCCCTCTGAAAGCCCGCGTATCGAAACGAGCCGGTCGCCCTCGGTCAGGCCGCTGTCCTCAATGGCTTTTCTTATCGACTCGTACAACTGTCTGTAAAGCGGCACGGGGGAATTTTTGTCAAGGCTTATGAAGTCGTATATCAATGCCGTTCACTCCGTAAATTATGATGCGATCCGTCCGCGGTCGCCGCGGTCGAGATCGAGCAGGCGCATAAAGCCCTGCTTTGATTTAAATTCTATCATTGAGCAATAATATTTTCAAGCGCCGGATAAAACTAAGCCGTATTGAATTATTTGTCCGATTGTTGTATAATCATCTAAACGGAAAAAGGTGAATGAAATATGACGAAATTTGAAAGCCTGCCCGACTGTATGCGAACGCGGCAGGTCAGGCGGTATTACGATATACTTTCAAAAAAGCGCCCGAGCCTTGCGTTAAAAAGAATATCCGATATTATTCTCGCTCTTGTTTTGATAATAATACTTTTACTGCCCATGGCAGTTATAGCCGTCGCTGTCAAATCCACGTCAAAGGGCGGCGTTATTTTCAGGCAAACGAGGGTAACAAAATACGGAAGGAATTTTAAAATACTGAAATTCCGCACCATGACGACCGCGCAAAATTCGGACGCGAGCCGCATAACTCTGAAAAATGACAGCAGGATAACGCGGTGCGGCGCGTTTCTGCGGAAATACAGGCTCGACGAGCTGCCCCAGCTTTTTAATGTTTTGGCGGGGCAAATGAGCTTCGTCGGCACAAGGCCGGAGGTGCCGCAATATGTAGCGAGATACACGCCGGAAATGTACGCCACACTACTCATGCCCGCCGGCATAACCTCATCGGCGAGCCTTAAGTTTAAGGACGAGAGCGAGCTTCTCTCGGCAGGAGGCAACGCGGACGACGATTATGTAAACGTTATCCTCCCGAAAAAAATGGAGCTTAATCTAAAATATATTGAAGATTTTTCAATCCCCTGCGATATAAAAATAATGCTTAAAACCGTTGTCGGCGTAGCATTCGACTGATATGAATTGAGGGTTTGATTTGATAAACAAGGTGTTGAACGGGATCAAGAGATTTTTCCTTAATCCCTCTAAATTCAGAATTACATATCTGCTGACGCTTTTCTTTACAAATGTTATTCTGATTCGCTCTGCGGCAGTAATAGTCCAGTATGTCCTAATGCTTTGGGCGGCTCTGATAATATACTTTTACTACATAAGAAACGGCAGAATACTTAAAATCAAATATGTGCATTATCTTCTGCTGTATCTCGTCAGCATAACAATAACCGCCCTGCTCAATATAACGAGCAATTTCTGGCTCAATATGCTTATGGCGGCGCATATAGCGATATGCTTTTTTGTGTTCTACGGAATGCACACGGAGAAAAACAAAAAGCGCATTTACCGCGAGATTTTTCTGCTCGCGGGAGCTGTGATATTGATAACCTTTCTGCTCAATCTCGCGGCGTTTCCGCTCGCCTGTCTGAACATACACTTTAAATGGACGGAATACAGCGTAATAATATACGAGAACCGCTTCACGGGATTTTTTATCAACCCCAATCTGCTCGGCTTTATGTCGGCGGTCAGCATCATATTCGCCCACTTCCTTAAAAAGCCGTCCTTCATACAAAGGGCGTGCGCAAAGGCGCCGCCGAAATGGATACTGTACGCCGTTTCGATATTCAATCTTATATGTATGTTCCTGTCGGACTCAAACGCCTCCTTCGTGTTCCTGCTTTTCTATATCGCCTCCTACTCGTTCTTCGCCATATTCAAAAAGCGCACGGAGTTCAGCTTTAAGCAGATCGCCATTAAATCGCTTAAATTTATATCCTGTATAGTCGCCGCCTCCGTTTTAATGATTTTGGCGAGAATGGCAACCGGCTATACGGTTTCGCAGTTAGCCGCAAGAACCGAGGTCAAGCTGCCGAGCAGCGTTACTCAGCCGCTGCCCGTTCCCGACGTCAATAACAACCCGGAGGATCCGCCCGTTTCCTTTAAGCACCAAAACGAAAATCTCGACAGCGGCAGGATACGTCTGCTGATGGAATCCGCCGTGCTAATCAAAAACTATCCCCTCTTCGGCACCGGCAAGGCGAATTTGGTGCCCTATTCACAGCAGTATATAGAGGGCGGGCTTCACTTCAGCGACCTTCACAACGGTTATCTGACCATAATCGTATGCTCGGGCATAGTGGGCTTCATTATTTTCATCGGCTTTGCGATACACCTCGCGCGGCATATGATAAAGAGCCTGTTCCTTGAGGAAATGGATTTGCGGCGGACGATTTTCCCGTGTCTGTTTTCCTTTATATTTTCCTATTGCATATACTCATGCTTTGAAAAAACCATTTTGTACGAGCAGAGCTTTATGGTAGTGATATTTTGGGCGATACTCGGATACGCTTCTCTCTATATGTTAAAATACGATCATCTTCAGGATCATATTAAGTTTAAAACGAAAAACAAGAGGGAAGATAAAACCGAGGAATACGACGCACCCTCCGACGTGGAGGTTTCCAATTAACTCTTTGAGAATATGGAGCTGAATTTAAAATGAAAGACGGATTCATCAAAACCGCGGCTGTAACTCCCAAAATGAGGGTGACCGACTGCGAATATAACGCCGACGAGATAATAAAAAATATAAATATCGCCGCCGACGGAGGAGCCGCCGTGATAGCGTTCCCCGAGCTTGCGGTGACCGGCTACACCTGCTCCGATTTGTTTCTCCAGCAGACAATGCTCGACAAGGCGGAGGAAGCTCTCGGCAGGATAGTTAAAAGCACCGAGGATATTAACGCGGTTGTAATCGTCGGCGTGCCGGTGAAATACCGCTCATCTCTGTTCAACTGCGCCGCCGTGATTTGCCGCGGCGAGCTTTTGGGGCTTGTTCCGAAAAGGAACATACCGAGCTACTCGGAGTTTTATGAGCTGCGCCATTTCACGCCCGGGGATAAAACGCATATTTTAGTTTACGCGGGCTATGAAACCGCAATACTGCCGAGGGCTGTATTTGTGTGCGACTCAATACCGGAGCTTTCAATAGGAGTCGAGATATGCGAGGACCTCTGGGTAACCTCGCCCCCGTCGGAGGAGCTTTCCGCCGCAGGCGCGACCGTTATAGTAAACCCGTCGGCAAGCGACGAGGTCGTCGGCAAAAAGGAATACAGGAAAATGCTCGTGCAGATGCAGTCCGCAAAAAACGTTTCGGCTTATATATACGCCGACTGCGGCTTTGGCGAGTCCACGACCGACCTTGTTTATTCCTCTCACAATATCATCGCAGAAAACGGCGCAGTGCTCGCGGAATCGAAAAGATTTTCATCAAACATCACTTACGCGGATATAGACGTGTTCCGTCTTGAGTCCGAGCGCAGGAGAATGAACACGTTTTCACAAAGCGGCGCGGACGATACGGAATATATATATTTCGATTTAGCTTTGACCGACACCCGCCTTGACAGGAAGTTCGACCCGAATCCGTTTGTTCCCTCCGACAAAAACAAGGTCGACGAGCGCTGCAGCGAAATCTTGTCGCTTCAGGCGGTCGGGCTTGCGACAAGGCTTAAGCATACCGGCATAGACAAGGCTGTGATAGGGCTTTCGGGAGGGCTTGATTCCACCCTTGCGCTTATAGCCTCGGTTCACGCCTTTGATATGCTTAATATAGACAGAAAAAATATAATAACAATCACAATGCCGTGCTTCGGCACGACAAGGAGGACAAAGGGCAACGCCGAAAAGCTGAGCGAGGCATACGGCGCGACCCTGCTTGAAATAGATATAACAGGCGCCGTACATCAGCATTTTGCCGACATCGGTCAAGACCCCGGGTCGCTTGACGTGACGTATGAAAATTCACAGGCGAGAGAGCGGACGCAGATACTTATGGATATAGCCAACAAGAACAACGCTCTTGTAATAGGCACGGGGGATCTGTCCGAGCTTGCGCTCGGCTGGGCGACGTACAACGGCGACCATATGTCTATGTACGCGATAAACTCCTCTATCCCAAAAACTCTTGTGAGATATATCACGCAGTTTGAGGCGGACAACTCAGGCGGCGAATTAAAAAGCGTGCTTCTTGATATTCTCGACACGCCGGTAAGCCCCGAATTACTGCCGCCAAAGGACGGAGATATTTCGCAAAAGACGGAGGAGATCGTCGGCCCCTACGAGCTTCACGACTTCTTTTTATACTATCTCGTGCGCTTCGGGTTCAAGCCGTCGAAAATATTCCGCATAGCGGAAACGGCGTACAAAAACGAATACGACGGCAAAACCATCGCCTCGTGGCTTACCGTATTCATAAAGAGATTTTTTTCACAGCAGTTCAAGCGCAGCTGCCTGCCGGACGGCCCGAAGGTCGGCTCGGTGACTCTCTCTCCGCGCGGCGATTTCAGAATGCCGAGCGACGCGAGCGCGCGGCTCTGGCTCGACGATTTGAAAAATCTGCCCGTTTGACTTATTTTTATGGACTTTTAAGCTCAATCATTATATAATATTAAAAAAGATTTCAGGGGGTATTGTAATGGACGAATTGCTTAAATTATTGAGCGGAAACTCAAAATTCACTTCCGACGAGCTGTCGATGATACTCGACGAGCCAAAGGATTATCTTGAAAAGCAGATAAGGGAATATGAAAACACCGGCGTGATAAAGGGCTATCAGGCAATAGTGGACTGGGATAAGGTTCCCGACGCCAAGGTCACGGCTATGATAGAGATAAAGGTCACTCCGCAGAAGGACACCGGCTTTAACAGCGTAGCGGCGCAGATAATGAGCTTCGACGAGGTGGAGAGCCTGTATCTTATGGCGGGCTCGTATGACTTTGCTGTGTATGTGACCGGCAAAACAATGCAGGAGGTAGCTATGTTCGTTTCGCGCAGGCTTTCAACTCTCGAATCCGTGCTTTCGACCTCAACTCATTTCCTGCTCAAAAAGTATAAGGAATCCGGCATCGACTTTTATGAAGATGATTCCGAGGAGGATAAAAGGAGTCTGGTTTTATAATGGTTGATTACGATAAAATGCTTAATTCAAGAATAAAGAAGGTAAAGCCGTCGGGCATAAGGCGCTTTTTTGATATTGCAAACGAAATGGAGCACGTGATATCTCTCAGCATAGGCGAGCCGGACTTTAAAACTCCGTGGCACGTCAGAGAAGAGGGCATAAAGACGCTCGAAAAGGGAAAGACCTGGTACAGCCCAAACAGAGGCTTTGCAAAGCTGAGAAACGAGATATCTTCATACTACCTCAGGCGCTTTTCGCTCGAATACGACCCCGACTCGGAGGTGCTCGTTACGGTAGGCGGCAGCGAGGCGATAGACGTTTGCATAAGGTGTCTGGTCGAGGAGGGCGACGAGGTTTTAATACCTCAGCCCTGCTTTGTCTGCTATGAGCCTATAACCGAAATGGCGGGAGCAACGCCCGTTATAATAGAAACAAAGGCCGAAAACGATTTTCGCCTGACTCCGGAGGAGCTTGAAAGCCACATAACTCCGAAATCAAAGCTGCTGATACTTCCCTTCCCCAACAACCCGACCGGAGCCGTTATGCGCCGCTCCGATTTGGAGGCTATTGCGAGGATAGTTGAAAAATACAACCTTTTTGTCCTCTCGGACGAAATATACGGCGAGCTTACATACGGCGGCGAAAGGCACGTTTCGTTTGCCGAAATAGACGGAATGAAGGAGCGCACCGCCGTGATAAACGGCTTTTCAAAGTCCTATGCCATGACGGGCTGGAGGCTCGGATACGCCCTCGGCCCCGCTCCGGTTATAGACCAAATGACAAAGCTGCACCAGTTTGCGATTATGAGCGCGCCGACAACGGCTCAATACGCCGCGATTGAGGCGCTTAAAAACGGCGACTCCGATATTGAGTCGATGAAAAAGCAGTACGATATGCGCCGCCGTCTTGTGGTGGGCAGCTTCCAGAAAATGGGGCTCAGCTGCTTTGAGCCAAACGGGGCGTTCTACTGCTTCCCGTGCATCAAGAGTACGGGGCTTACCTCGGAGCAATTCTGCCTCGGGCTGATAAACTCAAAGCACGTCGCCGTCGTTCCGGGCAACGCGTTCGGGGAATGCGGCGAGGGATATATCAGGGTGTCCTATTCGTATTCTCTCGACCACCTCGGAGAGGCTTTGAACCGCATTGAAGAATATCTCAGCGAAATCAAAAACAGGTGATCATATGCTCGTTCACGCAAACGCCAAAATAAATCTAACACTGAATATAACCGGAAAGCTCGAAAACGGCTACCACACGCTCGATATGATAATGCAGTCCGTAACGCTCGCGGACGACGTTTCCGTTGAAGCGTCGGAGGGCGACCGCGTCGTCCTGTCGATTGACAAGGACGGTATCCCGACGGACGAAAAAAACACCGCTTATAAGGCGGCGCTCGTCTTTTTAAGGGAGGCGGGGCTTAAAAGAGCCGTCACGATAAATATTAAGAAAAACATACCGTCGCAGGCGGGACTTGCCGGAGGCAGCGCGGACGCCGCCGCCGTTTTTGTGGCTCTCAACAAATTGTGCGGGGATATATTCACCGTCGAAAAGCTGTGCGAAATGAGCAGGGAGGTCGGCTCCGACGTTCCGTTCTGCATAATCGGCGGGACCTGCCGCGCCGAGGGAACCGGCACTACGCTGAAAAAGCTGGACGATATGCCGCGCTGTCGGATTTTAATCTGCAAGCCTGACATCAACGTTTCCACGCCCGTGGCTTACAGGCTATGCGACGAATTCGGGGTTGACGTTGAGCGCCGCAACTCGGAAAATATTATAAACGGCATAAAGATAAACAATCTTTACACCGTTTCGTCTAATCTGTATAACAAATTTGAGGAGGTTCTCGATTTATCCGAGGTTCGCCGCATAAAGGATTTCATGCTCCTTTACGGAGCCATGGGCGCTCTTATGAGCGGCAGCGGCCCCACCGTTTACGGGATTTTCAAAAGCGACGATTTGACCTCGCTCGAAATGTGCAGGGCGCGGCTTGAGGAAAGCTATTCTCAGGTCTACGCCGCCGAGCCGGCAAGCTCCGGCTGTGTTGTTATTGAATAAATTAAGCAACTGAATAAAATTAAATTATCCGCCCATAATCAGGATAAATATTCCTGAAAGGGCGGATTTTTTATGAGAAAATTACTTGCGTCGGGTTTGCCGTCTAAATTTATCATCACGCTTTTTATCCTTGCCGTGCTCGCGGGCTGCGTTCAATTTTCGGCTCAGTGCT
>CANPZK010000028.1 GCA_947588875.1 uncultured Clostridia bacterium | reverse complement strand
CGGTTCCTGGACCGGCGGCGAGTTCATCGGAACTTATAAAGACGACACTTCCTTCAAAGAAGCGCTTAAAAATAATATAACCACACAAGACGACGTGAGATATATTAAGGACGACAAGGGGAAGGTTTACCCCCTGCCCGCAACCATTACCGATGCAATCATCACCTACACGGGCGACCAACTTTCGGACGTGGATGCCGACGGCGACGGCTACGCAGACGGTGCCAAATCCTTCTCCTCGGACGATTATTTCTTCTTATGTATCGAGTACTATATGCCAATTAAGGACACCACGGGCAAGGATATTTACGGTAAAGAAGACGCGGGAACGCAGGCGGTGCGCAAGGTCTACCGCATGATCGCCCGCAAAGGCTCGGCGTTCGGCTCGGGGCTGCCCTCGGAGAATATCAACAACGGCGATATGCTCTGCTGGACCGATATCAACCACAAATACAAACTTGAAATAGAATACAACTCCCGCACCGACACCGGCGATATCACTCGCGGCAGACCGACGCTTGAAAAGCTGACGCTGCAAGATACCAAACTGCGCGAATATTTGCAGAATGAATGCAAACTGAACGATACGAAAAAAATCGAAATTAAAGATCCGACAACGGGTGAGGTTACGAACAAAACCTACCTCGACCTCGATGTTGATTATTGGGAGAGCGTGCAGAAAGACACGCACATGACGGCGTTGATTAAGGAAATCACGGATCAACCTGAGGCAGATCGACAGGCAAAATTCGACGAGCTGTTCGACTGGTCGGTTGCGGCGAAAACGGGCGGCATCCGCGTCGGCGATATGCACAACAACGTGCAGGCAAAAGGCGATAACCCAACCCAAACCGCCAGTAACTACTATGTTCCGACCCTGTCGGAGACCGCCACCGCCGGCGATGGGCTGATCATCAATAACTACCTCGGCAACAACGGACGTATGGAGATTGCGAACGCTAACTTGATTGTGACAAAGACTCTCGCCGCGCCCGACGGCTTCAAGCTGACGAAGGTGCAGGAGGAAAATGAGGAATTCGAGTATCAGGTTTTCGAGGCGGAAATGGTCGGCGAACGGCTCGCCCAGCGCCTGAAATGGAACCCCTTCTCGCATTCGTGGCAAAAGCGAATCGAATCGCTCGACATTCTGACCGACAACTCCTCGCTGCTGCTGGACACAAACGGCAAACGTGCGCTGTTCTGCTGCAAGGACGGCCAAACGCCGGAGCAGGTAGTCGAGGTCATTAATGGCGACGAAATCAAATATTTATATGCCAACAAATCCGGAGAGCCGACCGAGAAAGAATGTAGCGAAGCCCCTGAAAATCTTTACTATATGTACCTGCCGAGCAACAACAGCGGCGACAACAACTTGACTTACCACCTGTTTGGCTCACGCTACGAGGGCGGCATCGGGTATGACGGCACCACCGAACAAATTGAAGGCGCAGGCACCACAGTCTATTGCCCGGAGGGTACGAATACGGACGGCATGGGGGACAACGAAAACCAGCATTTCAAGCCCGCCGCAGGCGACCTAACCGCCGGAAGCCGCGAATATTGGACGACCAAGGCGGAGCTAATCCCGTATCAAAACGTCTACGCCGCCGAGAACCCCTCGGAAAGCGTCGAAGGCGATACCGAATCGACTCGCTGGAACCACACAACCGACCCGAGCTATATATCGCTTTCGGAGTTCACCCTCGTGACCGTTATCCCCGACACGACCGGCGTTGAATCTAAGGTATATTCTCCGTTCAGCAGTCGCACGCAGTACATGACCGTGCAACTCTATTTCGGGGGTAAGTCTGCGGACGACCTGTACGACAAAAACGTAGGGAATCTCGAAACCACGGCGCAGCACACGGCGAACTTCACGCTGAAATCCGGCGAAGGACTGCTGCTCACAGGCCTCGGCGACAAAGCTGCCTACCGTTTCACCGAAAAGCTGACCGATACCCAGCGCAAACAGGGCTACGTCTTGCAGAGCGTCAATCAGGTGACGCAGAGCGATGCCGAACCCTTCACCCCGCCCGACCCGGACGACGGCGTTTACTCCGTCTCCGGCGACACCGACTCCTCCACCACCGAGCAGACGCATTACACGAACACCTTCGACCCGGAGCTGTTTGTCCTGACCAAAAGCATGGTGGATCAAAACGATGACCCTGTTACCGCCGCGCCGGACGAAGAATTTACCTTTACCTTGACCTTTACGCCGACAGAAGATGCCATGACCGACATGGACGGCACGCTGTACTATTGGAAAGGCAATAAGAAAGATTATACAAGCGCCGTAGAATGGACGGACGCGAACGGAATTTCCTACAAGATGCCGCAGAATGCGCCGCCGCTAAGCAAATATAAGGATTATCTGACGAGCGCAGTCGACGGAGAGCGTCTTGCGACTATCACGCCGGTCGAGGGTAATCCGCACACCTATGAGGTCAAGCTGAAAGCCAATGAAGCCATCGTTTTCTACGGCTTGATTGCGGGCACGAACTTCACCGTCACCGAAACGGAAAACGAGAAATATCCCGTTGTGCCGGACGAAAATCCCGTCAACAACGGTTACACCCAAACCGGTACTATTTCCCGTGCCGACGAGAACCCGGATGCGAGTGATCCTGCAAAAACTCCCAACCGCGCGAATTTTACCAATCGTTTGCAATCCGGTATCCTCACGGTGGAAAAACGCATCAAAAATACCGAACCGGACTCTGCGCAGAAATTTAAGTTTAACGTCAGCCTGTCCGGAGCAGATTTGAATAAGGACAATCTTCAAGCAGTGAAATACAAAGCGGACGACACGGTATATTCCTCCTCCGATTTTACGCTGAACTGGAACGTCGAAGCGGACGACAGCTTGCAGGCGGAGGTCACCCTGTGCCACGGCGAAAAACTGATGATAGAGGGTATTCCGCTGGATACGAAATACACCGTTACGGAAACCGAAAAAGGCGGCTACAACCTCCAGCACGTGGCGAACAACACCGACGATGTGGCGAGTGATGCGGAAGGCAATTATCTGACTCTTACCGGCGACGGCGTTTCGGGAGAAATCAATAACTCCGATTCGCAGGCTTACCTGCTCTTTGTAAACGAAAAAACTGCGTCCATGCCGTTTGCCGGCGGAATCGGATTCGACGGAATCATAATTACCGGCATTTTGCTGATTGGACTGGCAACAGTGCTTGCCGGACTGCAAATGCGCAGAAACCGCAGAAAACGCAGGAACGCTCGAATCGGAGGGGTGAGAAAATGAAACAGCTTCACTTCTCAAATTTGTCATTCGGGGGAGAGGAAAATGCCGTAGGTTCAACTCAGTGCATAAACCCTCCATAGATAGAAAAACGCGTTTTGAAGTAACCGGCGTTTCCGGGCGTGTTGGCACCCAAAAAGCGCCGGCAAAACATAAAGCATCAAATTAGCAACGGAGGAACATAATAAATGAAACTTGCAAAACAAAAATTCGTCAGGCTGTTGACCTGCGCGCTGGTATTCCTGCTGGCGTTTACTGCCGCCGTCCCCGCTTTTGCGGAACAGGTCAATAAAGAAAATCAAAAAAACCTGACCATAACCATCAAAAACAATAAAGATTTGCCCGCAATGACAGCCGGACAGTTCACCGCGTATCAGATTTTCACCGGTATCCCCAACAAGGAAACGGTTCCCCCGGAAACTACCCAAAATGATTGGGAAGCGAAAAACTGGAACAACTATTCCTTGGCGGACATTCAGTGGGGCAAAAATATCAAGGGCGACGATCTGCTTGCCGGACTGAAAATATTAAAAGACACAAACAAAGCAGGAACCGTTTGGCCCGGATTTTTCGATGCCGACGGCAAGAATATTATCAAAAAATATCTTGAATCAAACAATTTAGAAGAGCTTAAGAGCGCTGCCGATTTGGCTGCTCTCCTTGTCAACCAAAAGAACGCTTTCCTGCAAGAATTTTCCCGCTTTGTCGTTGAGGGCAGCAGCACCGGTGAAAAACTTGAAGAGGGAGTCGAAGGACTACTTAAAGAAGCCGGTGCGAAAAAATCTGAAGTTACCTATCAAGATTCCGATAATCCCGAAGACGATGAATCTTCGATCACCGTGGACGAAACCGGATATTATTTGATCGTCGAAAACAACGCAGATACCAAAAATGCCGCAGTGTCAGAATATATTCTTGCGGTACTCGGCAATCAGGTCATCAACTTGAAAGCCACTGTTCCGCAGGTCGACAAGTACATTATAACCGACGGCGGAGATAAAAAAGGCGACGCTGCCGGTGTGGGCGATTATGTAAAGTTTAAGCTGACCGCTACGCTGCCGGAAAACTTTGCCGATTTCACTTCCTACAAATATGTCTTTCACGATACCCTGAGCAAAGGTCTGGAGTATGCAGATGATGCCTCGCATAAGCTTCAGGTTCGTATGTACGCAGACCAGGCTGCTCTGGAAGCGGACACTGATAATACCGGCGGCACGCTCATAAACGAAAATAAAACCGCCGATCCCGGTGCAGAAAAGAACTATACCGTATCACCCGATGGTGCGGAGGACCCCAATCCTTGCAGCTTGGAGGTTTCTTTTTACGATTTAAAAACTCTTTCCAATGATGGAAGCAAAACTATTGAAGTTACACCCACATCTGTGTTCGTTGTCACCTATTATGCACAGGTCACGAATGACGCCGTCCTTATCAGCGAAGGAAACCCCAATACCGTACTGCTTGAGTACTCAAACAACCCGAACAGCAACACCACCGGTAAAACAAAGGAAAGTATAGCCTATGTCTATGCTCTCGGTCTTGACCTCAAAAAAATCGGCTCAGACAAACCGAATGGCTTGGGAGGCGCGGGCTTCGTGCTGAAAGACAAGGATAATAATTACGCTATCTTTAAAGAACAGTGGGTCGTGAATAAAACCGCCGAAAACGGAAAAACCACACAGACATTTTATACTTCCAATGATGATGCTGTTGTTGCGGCAGGCGTGGACGGTACAGTAGACCAAGTTCGCCGCCTGACCGGCTGGACGAGCGCAACAAGCACTCCAACTACCGATGCGGTTAAAGGCTTGATCCAAGACTATAAGGATAAGAAAAAGACTTTTGACAACGCAACCAATGAAGAGCGTGAGCCGGAAGGTACGGCTTATAATGAATTGGAAAGCGCGAGAAATGCTTTGGAAAAATATCTGCTTCGCTCCGACGATAGTGACGGCGCTATTCCTGACGTATACGGTCTCGACGCGGGAATCGGCACAGAGGTGGCTAAATATGCGCTCGAAGAGGTGATCGTGCCCGACGGCTACAATTCCCTTAAGGGTGATTTTGATATCAGCATTCAGGCAGAGATTGACGATAATAACGGTTCTCTCAAAAGCGTTACTTATAAGCACGGCACAGAGGCGGAAGTCGTTTATAAAATCTACAGCCAAGACGAAATATCGAATTTCCCTGGCGGGGAAACAGCTGCCAAAAATTTGATTGCCCACTTTGAAGCGGGTCTGGTGCAAGATTCTATCGAAAACCAGAGGGCGCCAATCCTGCCCTTCACCGGCGGCGTCGGCAGGATTATAATCTACGCCCTGGGTATCGCGCTGATCGCAGGTGTCGCCGTTCATCTGACGATTGTATTCAAAAAGCGCAAAAGAGTAAAAGAAAACGCGTAAGCAAATAATTAACACGTCCGTCCGTTTAGGGAGAGGGATTTCCCTCTCCCGAATACGGCGGCAGGGAGCGCCTTATGAAGCAGGTGGAAAAATCACAACAAAAAAGTCACAGCTTGATTCACGCCATAATTGTGACGCTTATCCTGCTCATAGGACTTTCCCTGCTGCTGTATCCCGCAGTAGTGGATTATATCAACTCACTGGATTATAAAAAATACATTGAAGATTACCAACAAGATTTTCTGAAGCTGGACGATACCGCGCGGCAGGAACTGCTCACGGCGGCGAACGAGTATAATGCCGCGTTGTTAGAGCGCTCCACTCGCATCGGGGAGCTGACCGCACAACAGCGTGCAGTATACAAATCCCTGCTCGACCCTGCGGGCAATGGCATGATGGGCTATATCGAGATCGAAAAAATCGGAATTTACCTGCCCGTCTATCACGGCACCGGCGAAAGCGTATTGCAGACAGGAATCGGACACGTCGAAGGCTCCTCTTTGCCGGTCGGCGGCGTAGGGACTCGCGCAATTTTGTCAGGCCATACCGGACTGCCCTCCTCCGAGCTGTTCAGCAAAATCGACCAACTGAAAAAAGGCGACGTATTCGAGCTGCACATTTTAGGTGAAATCTTGACCTATCAGGTGGAGTCTGCGGTCGTGTTGCTGCCGGAAGAAGCCCAAAAGCAGGAAATTGATCCACAGCGCGATCTCTGCACGCTGATGACCTGCACGCCCTATGGAATCAATACCCATCGTCTGCTGGTTACCGGCACGCGCATCGAAACGCCGCCGGAACGGTTGCCTGATTTAACAGAACAGCCGATAGAAATAATTCCGGCTCCCATGCCGCCTATTCTTTTGGAAAGCATTATCGGACTGCCGGTTCTGCTCGTTCTTGTAATCGTGGCCGCTGTGCTGAGGAGGCGGCGGGAATAGGAATCAGCTATGAAAAAGCAAAGCGAAAAGCCAAAAAAGAAAATATCACAAGTTATCTCCGGTCTTGCAACCGCTCTGATTCTCCTGCTTGGAGTTGCTCTGGTGCTGTATCCTACGGTGGCAGACAAAATCAACGACGCTGTAAACAATCAAGCGATTGGGGAGTATCAAAAGCAGCTGTTGACGCTCGACGACAGCAAGTACGAGAAAATGCTCAAAGCGGCGCAGGACTACAATGCCCGCCTGTTCCGCTCCGATCCGTATATCGGCGCTCTGACCGACGAGGAACGCAAAGAATATGAAAGCCTTTTGAATCTCTACGGCACCGGCATGATGGGATATATAGAGATACCCAAATCAAAAATTTATCTGGCGATTTATCATGGCGCCGATGAAGCGGTGCTGCAAACCGGCGCGGGGCATTTGGAATCCTCCAGCCTGCCGGTTCCGGGAGAGAGCGTGCATACGGTGCTGTCCGGTCACAGCGGGCTTCCCTCCGCAAGGCTGTTTACCGATCTCGATCAATTGGAGCTCGGCGATACCTTTACTATCCATGTCTTGCGGGAAACGCTGACCTACCGAGTGGAGCGCATGGAACGAATGGCTCTCGACGAACTGAAGGATTTGCGCATTGAGCAGGGGCAGGAGCTATGCACGCTGATGACCTGCACGCCGTACGGCGTCAATACCCACCGGTTGGTCATCACGGGCCGCCGCATTGAAACGCCGACTACGGAAAAAGCGGAAAAAACGCCAATCGTACAAGCCGTCACGTCCAAATGGAATAGGTGGTTTGTATTCCTGCCGGTGATTTTGTTTGCGGGAATTGTGATTGCTGTTATTTTGCTCCGTAAACACAGGAAAAAGAAAAAACAACAAAGTGTGGAACGCCGCGAGGAAGATAATCGCTTATGAGAAAATGAGTTTTTCCGATTGAAGCTCTTAAATATCGAAAAAATGTAGAAAACAGGGTTTTCGGCACATTTGAGCCGTCGAAAGCCCTGCTTTTTTTATTGTTTATGTATTTGTATGTTATAAAATAATATGACCCATCAAGCAGACAACGGGAGAGAATTCACTTATAAATACATCAGTGAAGATACAAAGCGTCCGTTTGACGCGGAACTGCGGAAGCTCGGCATAGAACACAAGCCGACCACACCGTGAACGCCGTGACACAATGGCAAGATAGAGCAAAGCCACCGCAGCGTAGAAGATTTGAATATGAAGTTAGCGAAAAATCTTCAATGTAGCAATAACGAAACCATGCGGACATTAGGTAATAAGAGTCTAGGTGATAAGAACCGCTCAAATATTAGAGGAAAGGCTTACAGCTTAAAAACGCCGCGTTTTGCAGGCTTTCTCGCCTCCGCCCTGCAAAAGCAAAAGATTTCTTTTTTGAGGAAAGACGGTTCATATCAATTGACGTCGCATAAATTAAATTTAATTTATGCTCCTCTAATTCTTGCCCGTGTCTGAACTATGTGGTATAATCATATGATAGAATTAGGAAAATATGCGATCGGGAAGGATGAGTTTTTTGGTCGTTTTGGGAATTGACCCGGGATACGCCATTGTAGGCTGGGGCGCGATAAACTTTAACGGTGTTAATTACTCTCCGCTGAAATACGGCGCTATAACTACGGCGGCGGGCAGTGATTTTGATCTGCGTCTGGTGCATATATATGATGAGCTTGATATGATAATAAAAACCGTGAAGCCCAACGCAATGGCTATTGAGCGCCTGTATTTTCAAAATAACCAAAAGACCGCGATAAACGTCGCGCAGGCGCGGGGAGTCATAGTTTTGGCGGCGCGTAAAAACGGCGTTCCCGTATATGAATACACCCCTTTACAGGTTAAAATGGCGGTGACCGGCTACGGTCAGGCGAAAAAGCCGCAGATAATGGAGATGACAAGGCGGCTTTTAAGGCTCAGTGAGGTTCCCAAGCCGGACGATACAGCGGACGCTCTCGCTATGGCTATCACCCATACGCACGCGGCGGGAACGAATTTAAAAGCTATGATTTTCAGAAAAGGGTTAAAAAAATGATTTACAGCATAAGAGGAAAATTGATTCATATCGAGCCGAGCTTTGTTGTGATAGAGTGCGGCGGCATAGGCTACAAATGCCTGACCACCATGAACACACAGCGGACGCTGCCAAAGCTCAACAGCGAGGCGATGCTTTACACGCATATGTCGGTCAGAGACGACTCGGTAGAGCTTTTCGGCTTTTCAACCGAATCGGAGCTTTCGTGCTTCAGACTTTTAACGGGCGTGAGCAAGGTGGGACCGAGGCTTGCGCTGTCGATATTATCTGAGCTTTTGCCGGAACAGCTCGCAATATGTATAGCCTCCTCGGACAGCAAGGCGATAACAAGGGCGAACGGAGTCGGGCTGAAGCTCGCGCAGAGGATAATACTTGAGCTTAAGGATAAGCTGAAGGCGTTTGATGTTTCCGAGGAAAGCCTGCCGCTTGAAAGCACGGGCGGAGGCGTACAGCTTTACGGCAATATGCAAAACGCGGTCGAGGCGTTGGCGGTGCTCGGCTATGACGGCGGCGAAGTGATACCGATTTTGTCTAAGCTCGACCAATCGCTGAGCGTTGAAGAGCTTATCTCAGCCGTTTTAAGAGAAATGGCAAGTCGTTAATTACCGGAGGGAATAAAAATGGAAATGGATTATGAAAACAGAATATTAAGTCCATCCGAGATCCCGTGCGACCTTACCGACAACGATAATCCGCTTAGACCGCAGCGGCTTGAAGACTATATAGGGCAGGAGAAGGTCAAGGAAAATTTGTCGGTGTTTATTCAGGCGGCTCTGCAAAGAGGGGAGGCGCTCGACCATGTGCTGCTTTACGGCCCGCCGGGGCTTGGAAAGACCACCCTCGCGGGGATTATAGCGAACGAGCTCGGAACCAACCTCAGAATAACCTCGGGGCCCGCAATCGAAAAGCCGGGGGATCTTGCGGCGCTTTTGACAAGCCTGAACGAGGGCGACGTGCTCTTTATCGACGAAATACACCGCCTTTCACGCGCGGTCGAGGAGATACTCTATCCCTCAATGGAGGATTTCGCGATAGACATTGTGACCGGCAAGGGGCAAATGGCGGCGTCGTATCATCTTCCGCTTCAAAGGTTCACTCTTGTCGGGGCGACCACAAGAGCCGGACAGCTCACGGCTCCGCTGAGGGACCGCTTCGGAGTCATATTGAGGCTTGAATTATACACGCCCGACGAGCTTGCCCGAATAGTCGAGCGCAGCGCAGGGATTTTAAATATGCCGATAGACCGCGAGGGCGCGGCGGAAATAGCCTCGCGCTCAAGGGGAACGCCGAGAATAGCGAACAGACTCTTAAAGCGGGTCCGCGATTTTGCGCAGGTCATAAGCGGCGGAGTTATAAACGGCGACTCCGCGAAAATCGCGCTCGATAAGCTCGAAATCGACGAGTTGGGACTTGACGCCAACGACAGGCGAATGCTGGAGGCGATGATAAAATTTTATCGCGGCGGGCCGGTAGGGCTTGAAACGCTTGCCGCCGCCATCGGCGAGGAGGCGGTCACGATAGAGGACGTATACGAGCCGTACCTCATGCAGATAGGATTTTTAAGCCGAACTCCGCGCGGCAGATGTATAACGAGCGCGGGCTGCAAGCATCTCGGCTATGACTTCGAGGGGGTAACGGTCGCGTCGCAGCCGACGCTTTTCGACCAGGATAATTAATTTGGAATTTAATATAATCGGTTTTAGGCTTAGGAAAAACAGTCCGATTAAAAAATGCGGGAGCTTCATAAAAAATTAAGATCATCAAAGGGTTGATCAAATTACTTTTATTTCAGGAGGAAACACATGGGAAGATTATTTGGCACCGACGGTGCAAGGGGAGTCGCAAATAC
This sequence comes from uncultured Clostridia bacterium, assembly GCA_947588875.1. Lineage (GTDB taxonomy): Bacteria > Bacillota > Clostridia > Oscillospirales > Acutalibacteraceae > UBA7067. Next base: position 9,046 of record CANPZK010000028.1, on the reverse strand, counting down.
CGAGCTTACGCCGGAGCTTGCGATGAATATAGGCAGAGCGGCGGCAATGGTTCTTATCAGCGGCAGCTCGTCGCATCCGAGGGTAGTGATAGGCAAGGATACGCGCTTAAGCTCTGATATGCTTGAGGGCGCGTTGGTAGCGGGACTCTGCTCGGTCGGAGCAAACGTCATAAAGCTCGGCGTTGTACCGACTCCGGCGGTAGCTTATTTGCTCGGCAAATACAATGCCGACGCGGGAATAATGATTTCCGCATCGCATAATCCGTTTGAATTTAACGGGATAAAAATATTCAACTCGGACGGCTACAAGCTCCCCGACGAGCTTGAGGAGCGCATAGAGGCTATAGTTCTCGACGGCGCTCAACCCTATCCGAATTATTCCGGCGACAGGCTCGGTCATGTTATGATTGCGGACACGGCGGTTGACGATTACATAAACCACGTTGTCGAAACCGTGGATTACAGGCTCGACGGTATGGAGGTCGCGTTCGACTGTTCAAACGGCTCCGCTTCACGGACCGCCGAAAAGCTCTTTACGGCTCTCGGCGCAAAATGTCATATGCTTTATGACAAGCCGGACGGAATAAATATAAACGACGGCTGCGGCTCCACGCATATTGATAACCTGATAAGCTATGTAAAGAAAAATTCTCTTGACGCGGGAATAGCGTTTGACGGCGACGCGGACAGATGTCTTGCGATTGATGAAAACGGCAATCTTGTAGACGGCGATTTTATAATAGCGATTTGCGCTCAGGATTTCAAGCGCAGAGGAAAGCTGAAAAAGGACGCGGTCGTCGGCACAATACTGACGAATATGGGCTTCAATAAATTCTGCGACCGCGAGGGGATAAAATTCGTTTCGACAAAGGTCGGTGACAGATATGTGCTTGAGGCAATGCGCGCGGAGGGATACAGCATAGGCGGCGAACAGTCGGGTCACGTTATATTCCTCGACTACTGCACGACGGGAGACGGTCAGATGACCGCCGCACAGCTTCTGAGCATGATGAACAGGCGCAGGGAAAGGCTTTCCGATATGGCAAAGCTCATGAGCAGACTGCCGCAGGTGATGGAAAACGTCACCGTCAAAAACGAGAGCAAATCGCTGCTTGATACGGATGGGGAAATTTTGAACGCCGTAAAAAACGCCGAGCAGGCGCTGGGGGAAAGCGGGAGAATACTTGTGCGCGCGTCCGGCACTGAGCCACTTATCCGCGTTATGGTCGAGGGCGACGACCACGAGGCGATAGATAAAATCGCGAAGGACGTGGCAGGAGTTATAAAGGAAAGACTTTCGTAATCGGGGGAGAATATATGCGCTTTGCGAATTGGCGCGACTATGAGCTTATCGACGCGTCTGACGGCGAAAGGCTCGAGCGCTGGGGAGATATAATACTTATAAGGCCCGACCCGCAGATAATCTGGAGCACGCCGAAAAGCGACCCGCTTTGGCAGAGGGCGCACGCGCGCTATCACCGCAGCTCAAGCGGAGGCGGAAGCTGGCAGGTGTATAAAAAGCATCCCGACGTGTGGAAAATAGCCTTTAACGAGCTTAAATTCCGAATCAAGCCCATGGGCTTTAAGCACACGGGAGTGTTTCCCGAGCAGGCTGTGAATTGGGAATTTGTTGACGGAAAAATAAAAAGCTCCGGCAGGCAGCTCAATGTACTGAATCTTTTTGCCTATACGGGAGGGGCAACTCTCGCCTGCGCCAGCGCGGGAGCGAGAGTTTGCCATGTTGACGCGTCTAAGGGTATGGTACAGTGGGCAAAGGAAAATTCCGCGGAGTCGGGACTTTCCGACAGACCCGTGAGGTGGATAGTTGACGACTGCATTAAGTTTGTGCGCCGCGAGATAAGGCGGGGCAGCAGGTACGACGCGGTGATAATGGACCCGCCGTCCTACGGCAGAGGGCCGGGCGGCGAGGTATGGAAGCTGGAGGAACAGCTTTTCCCGCTCATTGAGCTGTGCGCCGGCGTGCTCAGCGACGACCCGTCGTTTTTTATGATCAATTCCTACACGACCGGCTTGCCGCCGTCAGTTATGGAATATATGCTCGGCGTGCTTATAAAGAAAAAGTACGGCGGAAGCGTAAGCTCAGACGAGATCGGACTGAAGGTCACCGATACTGATTTGATACTGCCGTGCGGCTCTACCGCGATATGGCAGTCTTGAGGGGAAAAATGAAAGATTTCATAAAGGTTGAAAACGTGTCGTTCAGGTACGATTCGAACGATACGGTAAATAAATATGTACTCAACGATATATCGTTAAATATAAATAAGGGCGAGTTCGTCGCTCTGCTCGGACATAACGGCTGCGGAAAATCGACAATGGCAAAGCTGTTGAACGCCATGCTCCTGCCGGAAAAGGGCAAGGTTTTCGTAAACGGCCTTGACACTTCGGAGCCCGACGTCAGCTATGACGTGAGAAAAACCGTGGGGCTCGTGCTGCAAAATCCCGACAATCAGCTTGTAGCAAGCATTGTCGAGGAGGACGTCGCGTTTGGGCCGGAAAACCTCGGGATAGAGCCGGACGAAATAAGAAGGAGAGTAGACGAGGCGTTAAAGGCTGTCGATATGTACGAATACAGGGCGCACGCGCCGTATAAGCTCTCCGGCGGTCAAAAGCAGAGGGTGGCGATAGCCGGAATAATAGCAATGCAGCCGCAGTGCCTCGTGCTCGACGAGCCGACGGCTATGCTCGACCCAAAGGGACGCGACGAGGTTATGGCTACGATAAAAAAGCTCAACCGCGAAAAGGGCATAACCATAGTTTTGATCACTCACTATATGGACGAGGCTGTTCAAGCCGACCGCGTAGTAGTTATGGACAGCGGAAAAATTCTCACTCAGGGCAGTCCGCGAGAGGTCTTTTCCGAGGTGGAGCTTTTAAAGCGCCACCGGCTCGACGTGCCTCAGGCGACCGAGCTCATGTACCGCCTTGTGGGAATGGGCTTTCCGGCGGAGTCTTTGCCGCTTGACGAGGACGAATGTATAGACCGGCTAAGCAAAATCCTGAAATAAAACGTCACAGGGGAATATTATGAATGTAATCGAAACCGAAAATCTGTCGTTTGTGTACGGTCAGGGAACGCCCTTTGAAAAAACCGCGAACGACAGGCTTAACATACAAATAAAAGAGGGAGAGTTTGTCGGGATAATAGGTCATACCGGTTCCGGCAAATCGACGCTCGTGCAGATGCTCAACGGGCTTATAAAGCCGACGAGCGGGACAATAAGGCTCGAAGGCACGGATATATGGCAGTCGCCTAAGGAGATAAGAAAAATAAGGTTCAAGGTGGGGCTTGTTTTTCAGTATCCCGAGTACCAGCTTTTTGAGGAAACCGTTGAAAAGGATATAGCCTACGGCCCCCGCAATATGGGCCTGAGCGAAGGAGATATAAGGGAAAGAGTTATCTCGGCGGCGCGTTTTTCCGGACTGAGGAGCGAGCTGCTGTCAAAGTCGCCGTTTGACCTCTCGGGCGGAGAAAAGCGGCGAGCGGCTATCGCCGGCGTTATCGCTATGGACCCGGACGTTCTTATTCTCGACGAGCCGACCGCCGGACTCGATCCGGCGGGGCGCGACGTGCTGCTTGCGCAGATAAGTCAGTATCACAAGGAGCGAAAAAATACGGTTCTGCTTGTGTCGCACAGCATGGAGGATATTGCGAAAACAGCGGACAGGATCCTCGTTATGAACAGGGGCAGAGCAGAGATGCTCGAGGATACGCGGACTGTTTTTTCAAGGGGCGAGGAGCTTGAAAAAATGGGGCTGAGAGTGCCTCAGATAACGAAAATCATGTCGGGGCTGCAAAAGCGGGGCTTTGATGTTCCGTCTGGCATACTTACGGTTGAGCAGGCGGCGGGCGTGCTCGCGGCTTATCGCGGTAGGTCGGTTTAGGCGACCGCGTTTTAATCCGGCGGCGGCGGAGCTGCCTCCGGCAGCTCCGCGGACGCGGCGCGCAGCACAATCGGCGCAACCCCAAAGAAAACCTCGGCGCGCCGCGTCCGTTTTCCCCGCCGCAGGCGGGGAAAACGCCGCCGCCGGATATTCTCGCGGTACATAACCGCTAAAACCCCACGGAGCACGCCGCCTCAAACCAAGCTCTAATCTGATTATAAGGAATGATTCTTTGCTTAAAGACGTAACGCTCGGTCAGTTTCTGCCGGGGGTATCCCCGATACACAGACTTGACCCAAGGGCAAAAATATTATTTTTAATAGCGTTGATAGTTTTCATCTTCATAACGTCAAATTACATCTCCCTCGCGCTTGTCGCGGCGTTCATCGTCGCGCTCGTCTTTATGACGCGCATACCCGTAAAAATGTACCTGAAAAGCATGAAGATGATACTGTTCATCGTGCTGTTTACGGGTATAATAAATCTGTTTTACGGCAGGGGAGAGCCGCTCGTCAAAATCGGCTTTTTGCAGATAACCGAGGCGGGCATAAACAACGCGGTGTTCGTCGCCGTGCGAATAGCCGTATTGATCCTCGCAAGCTCCATGCTCACCTTCACCACATCTCCGACCGACCTCACGGACGCGCTGGAAAGGCTTTTAAAGCCGCTGACCGTTTTCCATATAAAGGTTCACGAGATAGCGATGATGATGACGATAGCCCTGCGCTTTGTGCCGACACTGCTCGAGGAAACGGACAAAATTATGTCCGCGCAAAAGGCGCGCGGAGCCGATATGGAAAGCGGAAACCTCATAAAAAGAATAAAGGCGCTGATACCGGTGCTTATTCCGCTCTTTGTTTCGGCGTTCCGACGCGCGGAGGAATTGGCGACGGCGATGGAGTGCCGATGCTATCAGGGAGGCTCGGGAAGAACGAGAATGAAAAGACTGCACTTCGGCAAAGCCGACCTCTACGGACTGGCGGCTTGCCTGTTGGTGCTTTGCGGAGTGATAATATGCAACATATTTTTGCCGGCAACGGTGAGATGAGAAATATACTTCTGACCTTAGCCTACGACGGACGGAACTATCACGGCTGGCAAATACAAAGTAACGCGATAAGCGTACAGCAGGTGTTTCAGTCCGCGCTTGAAAATATAATAGGCGATAAATACAATGTAAAGGGATGCAGCAGGACGGATACGGGAGTACACGCCAATATGTATTGCGTAAATATCCTTACCGAGCATAAAATTCCGGCGGAACGGTTAAAAAACGCCATGAACCGCTTTTTGCCAAAGGATATTGTCGTGTTATCGGGCATGGAAGCGCCGCTCGATTTTCACGCGCGTTATTCCTGCAAGGGAAAGGAATATATATATAAGATTTGGAACAGAGAAGAGCGCAGTCCGTTCCTCAACGACCGCGCGCTGCATTACAGATATAAGCTCGATGAAAAAATGCTCGACCGAGCGGCAAAGGCGTTCGTCGGGACGCACGACTTCACATCGTTCTGCACGCTCGACAAAAGGGAAAAGGGCGATTTTACGCGGACGGTAAAGAGCTTTACGGTCACGCGCAGCGGCGATATGGTCGAGATGAGAGTCGAGGCGGACGGATTTCTTTATAATATGGTCAGGATAATGGTCGGCACGCTGCTGAGGGTGGCGCAGGGGAAAATAAAAGAGGACGCCATACCCGACATAATCAAGGCTGAAAGCAGGAGCGCGGCGGGACCGACAGCGCCGGCGTGCGGATTGTATCTTAACAAGGTGATATACTAAGGAGATTTATATGTCAAGGGAAGAAAATGAAAAAAAGAAGCAGGATAAAAATAAGAGGGTGAAAAAGCCGAAAAAAAGAGCTGACGAGCAATACCGCGAATACAGATTTTCGCAAACCTTTGAAGAAAAGTCGGAGGAAACGGGCGCGACCCGTGAGGTCATATCCTCAAAGGCAAAGACGGCGGTTGTTATAATGCTGATTTGTCTTATATCGGTAGTAATTGCGACGGGCTGGAACTACCTCGCGCCGGACAAGCTCTTAAGCAGCATACAGATGGGACTTTCCGGCGACAGGGGCGACAGCTTTCCGACCTTTATCTCGGGGACGAAGGTGAGTAGCGCGAATTTTCAGTTTAAAAACAATCGCCTCACTTATATAAGCGACACCTCGCTAATCGCGCTGAACAATACGGCGGCAAAGGTAATCGACAGACCGATAAGCTTTTCTCAGCCGGCGATGAAGATCTGCGGTGACAATATATTGACATACGGCATCGACGGCACGGACTATCAAATAGACGGATTAAAGGAAACGAGGATAAAAAATCAGCTTGACAATAAGATAATACAGGGCGACATAGCGGCAAACGGAAGCTACGCCTTTCTCACGGGAGCGGACGGGTACCTGTCAAAGCTGACGGCTTTCAATTCCTCGGACAAGCAGATATTCAGCTACTCGTTCTCGGATTACTATGCAACTGCGTTTGATATGAACAACAGCGGAACAATGGCGGCCGTTACCACGGTCACATCGAATAACGGGAGCTTCAAGACTAAAATCTACATTCTCGACCTCTCAAAGGAGGAGCCCGCCTCTATTATCGAGGAGGACGGAACGCTTGCGTATGCGTGCGAATTTATGGATAACGGCTCGGTTGCGGCGGTGTGCGACGATCGGGCGCTGATGATAAAGTCGAATTACACGGATATAGACAGATTCAGCTACGACGGGCTTTCGCTGACGGCGTTCGCCTTTGACGAGGCGTACGGGGGAGCGCTGTCGCTCTCGCCGTCGGGGGACGGGGGAAACTGCCACATTGTTTACCTGAATAAAAACGGCTCGCTCGATAAAATCGCCGATACGGAATACAGAATTTCGGATATAGATATTTACGGCGGGAAAATCGCCGCCCTGTGCGGTGCGCAGACAGTGTTTTACAAGTTGAACGGAGAAGAAGCGGGAACCGCCGATTCGGGACTTGACGCGCAGGCGATTACAATGAAATCCGAAAACAGCGTATACGTTTTAGGAATGACCGAGATAAGAGATGCAAGCGCGGGATAGGATAGGCTGAAAAGCGGCTTGTAATAAGCGATTTTATGTGTCGCGCGGTGAACAAAATACTCGCCGTGCGACACATAAACTTAAAAAATTGAGTTTAAGGAGGACAAAACTGTCGCTTGCACGACATACATTTGGAATTTTATAAAACTTAACAATAATTATTGCACTTTAAAACGGTAAAATTATTAGTGCATAATGCACAAAAATAAAATATTGCTATTGATATTTCACGCGAAATGTTATATAATTGACATGAAAAACGACCATTATTAACTATTGTCGTTCATTTTTAACATTTTTCTTCCAAGTATTTATTTTCAAAAAACTGACAATATTGACAGTTGATTTGTTTCTTTTGTGTAACTACAATAAGGGTAGATAGGTATATGTTTTAGTCGGGATAGGCTTGTAGGCTTTGAAGCTTTGAGGGAGTTAGTTGGAGGCGTACTTATGAATTACATTACTGCAAAAGATGCAAGCGTAAAGTGGAAAATCAATCTGCGCTCGGTTCAGCGAATGTGTACCTCCGGACAGATTGAGGGCGCTCGGAAAATTTCCAACGTCTGGTGGATACCGGAGTATGCAAATCCGGTGACAAAGCGCAAAGTCAAAAATCTTGTCGGAAAGCAGGAGATCATCAAGGCATACGAGGATTTCATCTTCGGCAGGCGCGATAAATTCAACCGCTTTTTCGACAGGGAATACTCGTTCAAGGATAAGCTCACAAAGGCGTATTTTTACGCGGTAAAGGCTTATCGCTATTATCCGGTGCTTGATAAAATGGCGCCCTATTTTGAAATAAGCAAGGAGCTTTTGGAGAATACGGATTTGAAGCTGCCTGAGCTGTCGCTTACAATGGGCGGTCATTTTGCATTGACAATCTTCCTTTATAAAGGCGGAATGGCGGACGAAATTTCAAACATCTGCACGGAGATGCTCCCGACCTTTGAATATCTCACGGGGAGAAAGAGCGGGCTTGACCTGCTGTTCCAGTCGGCTCTGGCGTATCAACGCGGCAGCATAAATTATTCTCAGCTTTTGGCTTACAAGGCTATTTTTACAAACGACATCGACCCCGACATAAAGCTCGGCGTATCCTACATTCTTGCGCATATCGCGCTGTTGAACGGCAATCTTGACGGCTGGGACACTGTTATTGATATGCTGCACAGCATAGACGACGGAAACGAGAGCGAGATCACCAAGACCACGTTTGAGATAGTCGAGTCCGAGCTTGCGTTGTCGGCGGGCATAGTTGACGGGATACCGGAGTGGCTGAAGGAAGGCGATTTTAAAGACAGGAACCTGACTGTAACGTCGATGATAAACGCCTACCTTGTGCATATACGCTATCTTATGAGATGCCGTGAGTTTGAAAAGGCGATAGCGACGGCGGAGCTGCTTCTGGAGGACAGAAGCTCGGATTACAAAGCGCCGCCGCACAGCAAGCTGTACCTATATATCCTCGCGGCGGTCTGCTATAATAAAATAACGATGAAGATTCGCGCGACCCAATATTTAAAAGCGGCGCTCGAAATTGCCGAGCCGGACGGGCTTTATATGGTCTTTGCCGAATACGATAACGACTTCGACGGACTTATCGATGAATTTTTCAAAAAAGACGCGCCCGACGTATATAAAAAGCTGCGCGAGATAAAGAATATTTATCTTGACAACTATACTTCGGCGAGGTCGTTCCTCCAAGGCTCAATGCTATATGACAATCTGACCGGCAGAGAGCAGGAGATAGCCCGTCTTGTTGCCGAGGGATACCAGAACCAGCAAATCGCGGAAAAGCTCTTTGTATCGACGAGCACGGTAAACTATCATGTGAGGAATATATATAAAAAGCTCGGAGTCAACAGCAGGACAATGATGATAAACAGACTCTATTTTTACTATAAAAAAGAGTAACCCGACCGCAGTCGGCGTTGTACGGCAGCGCCGACTGCGTCGATATCTTTGCACGGAATCAAAAAATTGTCAAAAGACAGTAACAAAGCATATCCAGTGGGAGTATGTAGAGCTTGCAGAAGACGTCAGACATACGCCGGAATACTCGGAGCTATACAG
>CANPZK010000027.1 GCA_947588875.1 uncultured Clostridia bacterium | reverse complement strand
AGTGCCGTGAGGCATTCAGCTTGGCAGTACTAATAGGTCGAGGGCTTGACCACAGTTCGTTTGGTTAAGACGATTGCAAGTATGCTTTTAAATATCTTTATTCAGTTTTCAGAGTGCTGATGGAAAATCAAATCAAAAAATTCAAGCAGAGGTTTGCGCCTCTGCTTTTTTTTGCGGGCAAATCAAAAGACTCACCAAAAAATATTTATTTGATTAAAAACAATTATTGCTATTAGCCAAATTGTGTGCTAAAATCAAATTACAGCCAAATTCATAGTCGGCAGACATCAATTCGCAATTTGTTACCATAATAATCAATTTCCAAATTACCGGACGTAACTATGAAATCTTGAATTGGCGTAAAATAAAAAAGGAGTGTTTATTATGTTAAAAAAGACGCTGTCTGTAATTTTGTCGCTCGCTTTAGCGGGCGGAGGCTCCGCAATGATGTTGAGCGCGCCCGAAATAACGGCAAATGCCGCGGAAACGGACGCCGCAGCCTATACATACACGGTTACGCCCATTCTGTCGCCCTTTAACGAGTACTTTTTCGTAAAGACGGACAACCCCGACCCGGAATCCTTCCGCTTTGCGGACAAGTCCTCGGTTTACAGCGATTCGTCTACAATAGAGGTGGCGACGGAGTATGATTGGGACCAATTTAGAGATAAGATATGTCTGTTTGCCGATGTTGACTATGAGGATACTGAAACCGCGCGCGTAAACGGCGGATATATTTTCACGAGCTTTAACACCGACGGCGGGGACGTAGTTCTGCAAGCCAAGGATATGGCTCATCCGTGGTCGGATTCGTGGACGGATACGGACGTTCAGCTCGTCCTACCGGAGCTGGAGGACGACGTTGATTATCTGATTGACACATACGCCGATAAAGAGCAGTTCTTTGACAATATGGACGCAATCCAAAAGGGATTTTCCTCAATATGCCTATACAGCGGCTCCTACATTCGCGGCGAGCTGTACAAGCCCGGAGAATACTGGTATCTTTCAAACTCTCCGCACAAGGACCAGAAGTTCTATTTACAGTCCCCGTATTCGCGCAAGGACAACGAGAAGCTGTTCGCGGCGTACGTTTACCCCTTTATTAACGATTCTCTGGGCTTCCCGAGCGTAATGGCGGCAGTTTCCGCAAGGCTTGACCCGTCGTCAACCTACGCGTGGGACGATGCTTCGCACTACTTAGTCAATGTAACATATAACGGCGAAACTAAAAGCTACGGCGGCCAGGGAAATGGCAAAGGAGAGAGCATCGACAAGGAGATGATAGCGAAGCGCTTTAACTTTGACGGCGACGACGATATTACCCTTGAGGGCACGCGCCAATTACTTGACGATTACTCAAGGCTGGAAATAAAGGACGACATTCCGCGCGAGGACGCTCTTACATGGGGCGATGTATGTGAAACAGTCGGCGACGGCGCGTGGGTTCGTATGGTCGGGATCACAAGCATATACGGCGGAAATAATTTGATATATACATATCTTTATAAAGACGGCAAAGGAACGTATTTCTACACCGACGAAGCCGGAAAAAACGGAGCGGAGATCTATTGGAGCGGCGATTTGGGCTTTTTCTCCAATACATGGTTTGACGGAAGATATATAGACGCTTATGAAAAATTTGTCCGGGGCGCAAAGTTTGACGATTACCCGACAGGCAATATTTTTTTGAGAGATGTAACTATACCTCAGGTGAGTTACTTTGCCCATCGTGATTCTGCGACCGGTGAAATAGAATACACCGTCGAAAAGCTCACAGAGGAAACGCAGGACGTTTTATTCACTTATAAGGACGGCGTATGGGAAGCCGGATACGACGCAACCGGCGTAAGCTGTAGCACATTAAGAACGCTTGTGGAAAAAGGCGCGATAGATGAAAAATATCTCGATATGGCTACTCTTACGCTCGACGAGGTGAAGGCTCTCGAGGTCGATAAAAACACGGACGTTATTCCGGAAAAGGGCTTTTTATATGACAGAACAGCCGCGCCGGGAACGCCGTATGAAATTGTTTCTATCACAGATCCCTCTGTAAACGTCTCTCTTTCCTCACAGACGTTTATATACAGCGGAAAAAAGCAGACCCCCGAGGTTACGATAAGCCGCAACGGCAAGGAGCTCATTGAGGGAATCGACTACACGCTCGAGGGGGACACTTCGGCGACGGATTGCGGAACATATAAGATAACGGTAAAGGGAATAGGGATATATAGCGGAGAGATAGAATTGACATATTCTATCGAGGTTCTCGCCGGCGACGTAGACCAAAACGGCGATATCACGATAGCTGACGCCATTGCGGTGCAGAAGCACGTTGTCAACATATTAAAGCTCGAGGGCAACGCGTTTACTGCCGCCGACGTTGATAAAAACGGAGTTATCACAATAGCCGACGCAATTATGATTCAGAAGAGCATAGTGGGAATACTGACGCTCTCGTGACAGCCGAGGAGAGATATAAGCGGCAGCGGTTTAATATTTGAATTTACACGGGGGAGTCTGCGCTCCCCCGCTTTGCTTGTCGGTAAAGCTGATTTTGACAGAGTAAAAATAAAGTTTTCGCCCGCATTGAAAAAAGAAGGCGGTTTCCAAAGGCGAATGCCTATAAAAAACGCCCCGCCGCATTCGGATCTCCCGATATGCGAAAGGGCGTTTAACCTTTTATATGCCTTGCGCTTTATACTCCGTCGTGTTAAAAATCAATCAATTATGCCGCCCGAGGAAATATCCGTCAGATCTTCGAGCTTATTCCTTTCCGCCTGCTGGTCGTCGCCGCTAAAAACCGATTCGTCGTCGGGCTCCTTGGCAGGCTCCTGCTCCTGCGGCTTTTCCGAACCTGTTTCCTCGGCAGGCTCTGCCGGCGCGCTCTCCTCGGCATTATCGTTCTGCTCGTCATAGGAACAGCACAGAGTTATGTCGCCGCCCTCGCTTTCCTCCTCGTCGGGGTCAAGCTGGCGATCCCCCGCGATAACCTGAGTGTCGATAAGCTCGTGATAGCGCGCGATAGCTCTCTTGAAGCGCTCGTTTGCCTTGACTATCGAGGCGCAAAGCTCCTGAGCCTCGGCGCTGCCCTCCTGCTCGCCGCCTTTGAGCTTTTTGTAGTATTCCTTTCCAAGCTCGATATACGCCTTGTTTATCGTCTTTGTTTCGCTTCTCATTACAAGGCGGAGCCTGTTTACCTGCGCCTTTATCCTGTTCTTCTCGATTATCGCCTGAACCGTGTCGCCGAGACAGCTTCCGATTGTTGAAAAAATATTCATTTAAAAGTCCTCCCGAAAATGTTATCGTTCTTTATTTTTGTCCGCGCTCGGACGGGTGCGCGTATCGCGCGCTTTTCCGAGCGCCGCGCCGCCCTGAATATTATCTGTAATTATTATTGCAGAAAATACGCCTCAGGTCAAGCAATGCAAATAAATTTTTTTCAATTACGAATGAATTTTTTTGAAAAGTATGCTATAATTATTTCCGTAGGCTCTATTACTATGAATTACGGAGGCAAATTATGTCTATCAGCGATCTTAAAGCCGTCGAGTGTCCGCACTGCTTCGGCAAAAACAAAATAGTTTTTTACAGCAGCGTAACGCCCTCGTCCGACGAATCTCTGAGAAATTCCGTTCTTAACGACACGCTTTTTAAATATAACTGCATACACTGCGGCTATGAGGCGCGGCTTTCTTACCCCGTGCTTTATAACGATGTGAACCGTCGTTTTATGATATGCTATATACCCGACTGCGACAAAAGAGCCATAACCGACAGGGTGATAGAGCTTGACAGAACGAGAATCGCTCCGATAAAAAAGCGCATAGCTCCCGACTACAACACCCTAAAGGAGAAGATAATAATTTTCGAGTCGGGGCTTGACGATATGGCGGTTGAGCTTACAAAGCTCGCGCTCAAGGTCAAGACGGAGAAGAAGTACGGAATAAAGGTGGACTGCGGGTATTTTTCATTCTATGACCGCAGGAGCATCGGCGTAACCTTTTTTGATTCAGAAACGCTTGAAAAGCGCCTTGAAACGGCGGGTATGCAGGTGTATCAGAAGTCGCTCGGAATAGCGGCGCGCCTCGGCAGAAAGCAGAGAATGAGCAAGGCGTTCATCACGGTGGACGAGCAGTGGGCGCAGGAGATACTGCACCGCTACCGCAGATACGGATTTGAGGAATAACGCTTGATACAAAAGGGCGGGCGTGCGCGGCAGCGCCGGAAAAATAAAATCGCTCTTGGCGCGCGCCGCACAAAAAACGCGGTTTTGCCACCCCTATCTTTGTTTGTTTTTTTCTCCGCTTTCCAACTGATTTTGTTTGATTTTATAAATTAAAAGTAGTAGAATAAAACGAGAACCTATCCAAATATACAACACGAAAGCCATGTTTAGGAAGTTATGCGCATAAGGGCGCAATTCTCCGGCATATTATCAAATATGCCGACCGAGCAAACGAAGAAAATATATATGCTGTAATTATATTCGCGGAGGTATATTTATGAGCAGTGAAAACAACAAAAAAGACATAAATTCTCAAATAGATGATATTTTAAACGAAATCAAGCAGAGCAGAGCGGAGAGCGAGCCTGAAAACGCCGACGGCGAGGAGTTCGTCGATATAAGCTCGTTCGGCGCGGAGAGCGCAAAAACCGCCGAGCCGAAGAAGGCTGAAAAATCCGAGCAGAGCGCGCCGCAGCTTGAAATCGAGATGAAAAACGGCGGTGAGAGCAGCGCGGACGGCGGCGACAGTCGACAGACCGAGGCGGATAAGATAATATCCGAGCTGCCGTCGATGAAAGGCGAGGCTGAAGCACCGGCTGTGAAAGACGAATACCATGCCCCGACTGAAATCAAAGAGCAGAAGGAAAAGACGAAGAAAAAGGGCAAAAAGGGCTTTGTTGCCGCAGGGGTGGCAGCGGCGCTCGTACTGCTTGGGTGTTCGTTTTACGCGGCTTACGCCCTCAATCCGGAGGTGGTTCCGGCGGCGGCGCCGATACCGCAGGTAAACGATGCGCCGGAAAACGTGAACGAGTTCGTATTCGCAAAAGGTATTTCGATAGCGGGAACGGACATCGGAGGAAAAAATCAGAAGGAAGCAAAATCTCTTGTCAAGATAAAGGAGAGCGACTTCAAGGAGCAGTTTGAGTTAAACGTAAAATACGACGGAGGAAAAAAGCTCACCTTTACTCAGGACGATTTTACATACACCTACAACACAGACGAGGTGTTTGAGCAGGCGGTTCAGTACAGCCGCGACGTAAGCACCGCCATTCAAAACGGAACGTTAGATACGCTCGCCGTGCCGGAGGGCTACAACGTGACAGCCGACGCGGAAAAGGGGACGGTCGATTTTGCCGTGTCCTGTATAGTCGGGGATTCGTCGATTGACAAGGTTGTAAAGAGAAGCGCCGGAAAAATTGACAAGCCGGCCGTTGAGCCGCATGCCACGAAGTACAACCCCGACGCGAAGAGCTTTAAGCAGATGTTCACATGGGAGGAAGGCTCAAACGGAACGATAGTTGACCGCGACGCTCTCAAGGCCGATATAAAGGAGCTGTTCAAAAACGGCGCGAAGAGCGGCGAGGTTACGGTCGAAACGACGACCGAAAAGCCGAAGCACAATATGAACGAGGTTCAGAACAGCGTTCAGCTTATCGGCAAATTCAGCACGGTTTCCACAAACACCTACAACGCTACCTGCAATATGGGAACGGCGCTGAGCGCTATAAACGGAACGATAGTAAACCCGGGCGAGGTGTTCTCGTTCAACGAGTGTACGGGCGACAGCAACCTTGAGTCAAACGGATATTTGCCCGCCAGCGTTATACAGAACGAGGAATACGTCACGGGAATCGGCGGAGGAATCTGTCAGGCGGCTACGACCATATATAACGCGACTCTGCTCGCAGGTATGGGCATTGAGGAGAGAGCGAACCACTTCTACACCTCGATATATGTTTACGGCGGCCTTGACGCGACTATCGACTACCCGGCCCTCGACCTCAAGATGAAGAACCTCACCGACTATCAGATATTCCTGCACACATGGCTTGACGGGGTTACGCTCAACTGCGAGGTGTACGGCTGGCAGTCGCCGGAATGGGACGAGATCAGAACCGAGTCGTGGTGCTCGTGGGACGACGATGACAGCTTCGGCTTTGAGGCGCAGAGGGTGTATTACAAGAACAACAAAGAGGTCAAGAGGGAGGATCTTCCCGCCTCGGTGTACAGTCACAAGAATGGCCACGCGACCGTTGCCGGCGACCCCGGAACCGAATCGACAAAGATAAAGGACCCCAAGAAGAATTTAAAAATGTAACGGCAAGTTATTTTAGTCAAGCGCCTGCGGCTGATGCCGCAGGCGCTTGAGCTTGCAATCATTGGACCGCGGACACGCCGCCGCGCGGCGGCGTGTCCGCTGCATTGATATTATGGTTTATCAGGGGGAGCTTCGCTCCCCCTTGTCCCCACTTACTCGAGCAAGGATTTATTTTTGATTTAAATTTTGCCGCTAAGCGGGTTTACGGACGTAAAAGCCTGTTAAGCAAATATTCTCCACCTTGACAAGGAAGCTCCACTAAAACGGCGCATTGTTTTGTAAACGATGTCTCTTCACAATTTGTAAACCATGTTGCTCTTGACACGCTCCCCCCTTGCCCCCACTTGCTCGAGCAGGGATTTATTTTTGGTTTAAAATCTTGCCGCTAAGCGGGTTTACGGACGTAAAAGCCGGTTAAGCAAAAAATTATTCTCCGTGCGGAAAGCGAGGGCGAGAGGGTGTCGCAAGGCGGCGTGTCTGCCGCTTTGCGGGAATATAAAGACTAAAGGGCGAGCCGAAGCTCACCCCTTGAATTATATGTTAAGGCTCATAAATCGCTCAAAGCAAATTCCGTTTTCCGGCGGTATTTCAAGCTCGTCGGACAAGGCTCCGGCGCGCTCGATAAGCCTTGACGCGGCGACGACCGAATCCCTAAGGCTTTTCCCGCAGACGACGGAGGCGGCGACGACCGATGAAAACACGTCTCCTGTGCCGGCGCGCTCAATGCCTTTTCGCAGTGTGCTGACATAACAGCAGGAGTCAAACGAGCAGATCAAGTTTGATATAACGTCGCCGTCGGATATGCCGGTCACCACAACCCGACCCGCGCCTGCGCGGCAAAGCTCGAGAGCCATTTTCTTTATGTCGGCTCTCGGTATGCGCTCTTTGTACGGAGTATCGGTCAAAAAGCAAAGCTCGGTGACGTTCGGGGTCGCTATATCTGCGGCGGCGGCAAGCCTTTTCAGTTCCCGCCGAAGCTCCTCGGTGCAGGTGGAGTACAGCAAGCCGTTGTCGCCCATTACGGGGTCGACTATCAGCTTTGTATCGCCGGATTTAAATTCATCTATAAATTCCATGACGATGTCCGCCTGAGCCGCAGAGCCGAGAAAGCCGGTGTATATTCCGTCGAAGCCGAGCTCGAGCTTTTTCCAGTTTTCGCTGAAGCGGCGCATTTTGTCGGTGTAATCGTCGAAAAAGTAGCTATCGTAGGCGGTGTGATTTGAAAAGACGGCGGTCGGCAGACAGCAGCACTGTATGCCGAAGGAGGAGATTATCGGCAGGCTGACCGTGAGTGAGCATCTGCCGAAGCCCGAAAAATCGTTTATCACCGCAATCTTTTTTTGCTTTCCCTTATACATGCTGATGCGTTATCTCAAGGAACGCGCAGCCGAGCGCCGGAATGAGCAGCTTGCCGTCGAGCACCTGAGTGCCCGCGAGCGGAGTGCCGTTTCTGTATCCCGGGGG
Organism: uncultured Clostridia bacterium; assembly: GCA_947588875.1. Classification (GTDB taxonomy): domain Bacteria; phylum Bacillota; class Clostridia; order Oscillospirales; family Acutalibacteraceae; genus UBA7067. Next base: position 12,559 of record CANPZK010000027.1, on the reverse strand, counting down.
AATGTCGATCGCCGCGTCCTTGTCGTCCGTGTTAAAGGCGCAGAAAAGCGCGGTTTTCGAGTCGTGGCGGATATAAGAGAGCTGCTTGCCGGATGAAAAGGCGTTTATCATCTCGCCTCCGGCGAGCGCGGAGCAGTTCTTTCTTATATTTCCGAGGGTCTTGTACCAGCCGAGCAAATCCTCGTCCTCTTTGCCCCACGGGAAGCAGCCTCTGTTGAACGGGTCTCTGTACCCCTCCATTCCGACCTCATCGCCGTAATATACGCACGGGAAGCCGGGCAGGGTGTACTGTATTCCCACGGCTATCTTCAAGAGCTTTATGCCAAGCTCCCTCTGCTCCGGCGAGAGCTTTGTGTTCGCCTGCCACTCTCTGCCGTTGCCGCCCATCGGCTCTCCGGCTATCACCGTGAGGATTCTCTCGGTGTCGTGAGTGCCGAGCAGGTTCATCAAAACGTCGAGCACCGGCTTCGGGTAGTTTTCGACTATGGACATTATCCTGTCCATTATATGCTCCGCGTCGGCTCCCTTTACATAGTCGATTATCGCCTGACGGAAGGGGTAATTCATCACGCTGTCAAGCTGATTGCCCAGCAGGAATTTTCTCCTGCCGCCGTAGCTCTCCTTTGTGGACGCGTCCTCCCAGACCTCGCCTATCACAATGGCGTCCTTGTCCTCTGACTTGACCGCGCTTCTCAGGTTCTCTATAAAGCCGTCGGGAAGCTCGTCGGCAACGTCGAGCCTCCAGCCGCTGTTGCCCGCCTTTATCCACTTGCGGACTATTCCCTCCTCGCCGTTTATATACTCGTTAAACTCGGCTCCAAGCTCGTTTACCTCCGGCAGAGTGTAAAAGCCCCACCATGAATGATAGATGTTCGGCCACTGTATAAAGTTGTACCAGCTGTAATACGGGGAATCCGTCGAGTTGTACGCGCCGAGCGAGTCGTATCTGCCGGAGCGGTTGAAGTAAATGCTGTCGCTTCCGGTGTGGCTGAACACGCCGTCGTTTATAACTCTTATCCCCCTCTCCTTTGCCTTGGCGCAAAGCTCCTTAAAGTCCTCCTCGGTGCCGAGTATAGGGTCGATTTTGCTGTAATCGCCCGTGTCGTAGCGGTGGTTTGAATACGCCTCGAATATCGGGTTGAGATAAATGCAGGTGACTCCGAGCTCCTCAAGATACGGAAGCTTCTGCGTTATGCCCTTCAAGTCGCCCATGAAGAAGTCCGAGTTTGTTATCTCTCCGTTTGAATTCGGCCGCCATTCCGGCATTTCTCCCCACACCTCGCGGAGAGTCTTGTCCTTGTATACGTTCTCCTTTTTCTCGCCGGAGAAGCAAAATCTGTCGGGGAATATCTGATACATTATTCCGCCCTGCGGCCATTTCGGAGTTTCAAAACCCTTTTTGTAGCAGGTTATCTGCCACGAGGTAGCCCCCGGAGAGCGGTCTATCTGCGACTTGTGCTTCGGCCCCGCAGGATTTACAAAGCGGTCGCCCAGATTGGTCTTTAATCTGAATATGTGCCAGTAAAGGCCGATTTTATCCGGCTTGAAGTGACAGTCCCACATCTCGTAGTCGTCGCCGTACATTCCGCACCAGAACATACTGTGAAAGGAGAAATCCGGCTCTGTGTCGTGCTTAATCATAAGCTGTGCGCAGTAACACCCGAGATCTCTCGGCAATACAATGGTAAAGTGAATGTCGGTGTCCTCCTCGACCGCTCCCATTGGGTTTCTGTAAAAATTGTTTCTTGAATCGTAAATACTGTTGATGTTCATTGTCCGTCCCCCGAATTTATTTTTTGACTGCATTCTCAATTAATTGAATTATACTCCAAAGCAAGGCTCTTTTCAAGCTCGAATACGCCATGAAAATATTTGAAGCTTTTTCTTTGAAAAAAGGTTTGAATTTTGTAATATTCGTTGCTTTTAAGCCGAAAATCATATAAAATAATTTTAATAAATTCACTTAACGGAGGTATGAACTATGAATCAATTTTTTGGTCAGGACACTCAGCAGGCTTCAGGCACAACGCCGTCGGAGCATCTGATCGGCTTTTTGAAAAAGCCGGTGATTTTGCTTATCGGCATTTTCCTGCTGGCGGGGATTATCCTCTCCGCCGTAAACACGTTCTTTTTAGGCTCGGGTGTAAGCTATGACACGACGCTGAACACTGTCGAAGGAGACGCGGCTTACAGCGTCGGAGGAGGTTGGGCTTACGGCGCGATATTATCGCTTGCGATAAATATTATATCGCTCATACTGCCGCTTATAATTTGCGCGTCGTTTATCGTTGCGTTTATCTACTCGCGCGGCTCCAAGCGCCCAATCGGCGCGGCGACTGCGGTGCAGGCTGTTTCCATTGTCAACATTGTATTCTATTCTCTTTCTATACTTTTTCTTATCCTTGTCCTTTCCTTCTTCGTTGCCATGCCAAGCGCTATAACGGACTCAATGAAGGCGGATATCTATATGTACGCGACAGCGGCTATCGCTTTCGGGTATATCTCAGCCGATGTATTGTTTACGGTGATATGCGTAATGATTGTTCTAATAATAATTTTCGCGGTTGTCGCCCTCATCTACCACTGCAAGGTAGTAAGCCTCTGCGCGTCGTCAAAGCGCATACTCCGCGACCACACGACGGTGATAAAGGGAGCGGGCTACATAGGCGTATATAATATTCTCACCTGCATAGCCTGCCTCCTCGGCATAATATCGTTGACCTTATCGCGCAGCTTCGTTGCGTATTCAGACGATACGGTGTTCTCCGGAATGGTGCAGAACCTCGGACCCGCCGTCGGCACTCCGCCTCTCAGCGCCTCCGAGATCGTCGCTATCATATCGCTCGCAATAAGCTTCTGCGCTGCGCTTGTAAAGGCCATTGCCGCGTTCGGCGTAAAAAGGCATATGAGGAGATTTGACGGAGCTATGCCGCAAAATCCGTATGTTTATGCCGGCACAAACGGCGGCTACGGCGCTCAGGGCGGCTACGGTGAGCCTGCAAGCAACGGCTACAACGGTTATAACGGCTATAACGGATACAACGGCTATGATTCTACCCCCACTCAAAACGGGTACGGCTCGACGGACAATAATTACGGCACTCCCGCCGACAGCTATCGGCAGAACGACGAAAACACAAACAATCGGTGGTAAACGCAGGTAAACGTAAAATAAAATCGGGGGGCGCCGGCGCCTCCTTAGGCTGTCGAAAAAAGTATTTTTGCCTTTATTAATATTTGAAAAGTATTCAACTTTTTTGGGGAACCCCCGGCGAGGGACACTCTTGCGGTGCCCAAAAATTGCTCCGGCTTGGAGTGCCGACAATTTTTGACCGCTGCGCCGTCCTCGCCGCGCTTAATCTGCCACAGGCAGCGCTTGACGACGATGCCCCACCGAAAAACAGTCCACCGGACTGTTTTTCGCCCCTCCTGCGCTTTGAAACGCAGGGGAATTTCGCAGCCTGCGGGCTGCGACCAAAGGCTCTGCCTTTGGAAACCGCCGCCTTTTGAAAAAGGCGGGCGAAAACTTTATTTTTTTGTCTGCCAAAATCAGATTTATCGACAAAAATCGGGGGAGCGCCAGCTCCCCCGCAGTTTTATTAAAGATATTTGAGCCTTACGGCTTCGGTTTGCCGCAGTTCTGGCAGAATTTGCCGGTGTTCTCCGCTCCGCATTCGCAAGTCCACTTGCCGTTGTCCGGCCTCGGCTTGCCGCAGTTTTGGCAGAATTTACCCGTATTCACCGCTCCGCACTCACACGTCCAGCCGCCCGGCGCGGGAGCCGCCTGCTGTTGAGGCTGTGGCTGCTGCGGTACTTGATTCTGAGCCTGTGCAGCCGCCTGCTGCTGATAGCCGCTCAGAATATTTGCGCCCTGGTTCATCGCCATTCCTACCCCGAGGAAGCCCGCCATGCTGCCGCCCTCGTTACTTCCGGCGTTCATCATAGCCTGACCTGCCGCGGTAGCGAGATAAGCCGCCTGCTGTGCCGGATTTGCAACGGCGGACGCCTGCATAGCAATCTCGTTTCTCTTGTCGATGAGCTTCTGCGACTGCTCGTCGTAGCTCGGTGCGGAAACAGCGACGGAGAACAGATCCATTCCTCTGTTTTGCTGCCAGAGAGAGTCGAGAGCGGTCTGCATATATCTGCTCAGCTCGTCGCCCTTTGAGGTGATGAACCTTATGCTCTCGCCGGAGGCGGACAACTGACCGATAGCTGTGCTAAGGGCGGTCAGGAACTCCCCGTTATACTGCGGAGCTATGTCGCTATAATCCACCTTTTGATTATTTGTCACGGCTTCCTTTGGAATGACGTTCTCATAAAACAGAAGCGGATTCGTTACGATTATTGAATATACGCCGTGAATCTTTAAGCGAAGCTCGGCGTTGTAGAAGCTGTCAAAATAGTTTAGCGGATTCGGCGTGCCGAATTTTATCCCCTTTATCTCCTGAAGGTTTATGTAGTACGCCCTTTGGGTCTGAGGGGTAGAGCCGCCGAATTTGATTCTTGTCCATACGTCCTTGAGACTGTCCTTAAACTGCCCGTTGAACAGCGACGGCGCGGACGAGTTCTGCACCTGGAAGTAGCCCGGCTCCGCAGTGTAGTCGACTACCCTGCCGCCGTCCACAAGTATCATCATCTGATTGTCGTAAACCTGAATTATAGAGCCGTTGCTGATTACGCCCTCGGTTCCGTATGGGTTGTTGTTCGAGTGCGGGGCAACCGCAGGCGCGAATACCGTGGTATCGCTCATAGGCGAGGGCTGGAACGCTTCAAGGGTCTGCTCCTTAATCGCTCCGCCTATCGCTCCCGTTACCATTTTAATTAATCCCATTTTGCTTCTCCTTTTTGCTTTAGATTTTTTAGATTTTTATTTTAAATTTTTATTTGGCTCACTTGGTCTGCTTCAGCATTGCCGCGCCGATTATTCCGGCGTCGTTTCCGAGAGTTGCCGCGCAGATGACCGTCTGCTTGTCGTTGTGCTTTGTGTATCTCTCCTTCTCAACATATGCCCTGAGCGGCGCGAGCAGGGTTTCTCCCTCGTGGCTTATGCCTCCGCCGATGCTGAGCACGTCGGGCTGGAATATGTTTATTGCGTTTACTATTCCGCAGCCGAGATATTTTATATATCTGTCAACGACCGCCGCTCCCGTCGCGTCGCCGTTGCGCATGGCGTCGAACGCGGTTATGCCGCTAACCTTTGATATATCGCCGTCGAGCATTTTCAGCATATACGACGAGTCGGCTCTCTCGCTCAGGATAGCCTCCTTTGTCATATTGATAAGACCGGTGGCCGAGGCGTAGGTTTCCCAGCAGCCCTTTCTGCCGCAGTTGCACTCTCTGCCGTCTACGACTATTACCATATGTCCCATTTCGGCTCCGGCGTAGTTGGAGCCGCTGTATATCTCGCCGTCTATTATAATTCCCGCGCCAACTCCCGTTCCGAGAGTAATTGTTATGGAGTTGTTCGCTCCCTTTGCCGAGCCGGCAAGAAATTCACCGTAGGCGGCGGCGTTCGCGTCGTTTTCTATATGAATTTTCTTGCCCGTTTTTTCAGCCATCATATCGGCAAGCTCCCAGTTGTGGAAGAAGAGGTTGGTCGAGTACTCGACTACGCCCGTAACGGGGTTTATCGCGCCCGGCACGCCTATGCCTATCTCCTTGATGTCGTCCATCTTTATCCCTGCCTTTTTAACGACCTCCTTGCACAGCTCCGCCATAGAGTCGCAAATTTCCGTCTCAGGTCTTGGAACGGCAGTTTTACAGCTTGCCTTGGCTATGATTTCGTTTTTGTTGTTTACCACTCCGGCGACTATGTTTGTGCCGCCGAGGTCAATTCCGAGATGATACATATAAACATTCCTTTCTTTATGCTTGCCGCTTTATTATATGAAGCATACGGCGGCAGGATTACATTCAAGCAAATTATAACATATCCGCCATATATAATAAAGTGATAAAACACAAAAATTAAAATATTGTTTAAAATTTACAATTTATTGTATGTTAATTTGTGTGCAACTGCCGATTGATCAACTTTTCTTTGTTTAATGTCGGGTATAAACCGAGGGTGTATTTGAGAGAACGAAAAAAGTTTTCAGTCCCCCGGCGCAGAGAATAGAGATAACTGAGTTTATCCGATGAAAAAGAAGCAGCAGGGAGATTGGTAAACAAAACCTCATACTTGCCCGGCACGACTTCCAATCAGACTATGCGAAAACGCAGATTAAAGAAGCACGGCGAATCTGGGTAGTTGGATTTATCAGGGGGAAAGTCAAAGTTAGAATTTGAAGGGCTAAATCGAAAACGGTTACGGTCTTTACAAAGAGCTTTTGTGAGTTTTGATTGTTTGTTAGTTAAAGTAAGAGAGACAGAAAGGTCAAAGATATCTTCAAACGCTGACGGCAAAATCTTAGACCGCTGTTGTACCAAAGCAGAGGCAGACGGAAGTTCAGTATTTTCTGAGAAAACATCTATCATTTCATTATTCAGGGATTTTGAGGTGAATCCCCGGAACTGTTTTTGTTACCTTGTCCATAGGCAACTTCTTTCTTCCGGTAAAATCTGTTTCGGGATTGCGACAGTATCTACTTGTTGATTGACAGACTGCCTTAATACTTTTGCATAATGCGGCTTTTATTTTTTCTGTTTTGTCAAGTCTTTTTCAAAAAATAAGATAATCTGTAAAAAACAGAGCACCCATTAATTTGTGAGTGCTCTGTTGCTTAACTTAATGATATTGGGCTTTGCGGCAAGCCCCTTTTGTTTATATTGCGGTCACAGTGCCGCCGGAGGCGGCCTTTGCAACGTCCTCGATTATTTTGCTTGTGTAGCTTTCAAAAACGTGGCTGTCGGCGGTGCCGTTGATAACGGCGAGCATAGTCCTGTTTCCGGAGTCGTAATACTCCACGGTGTCGGAGCTTTTGCCGCCGCTGTAATTGTACTTTACAGTCAGAACAGCCGAGCCGGAGGGTCTTTCGCTCTCGGCGTTGTCGTTTCTCTGCACGTTTGTGAGATTGTCGAAGAAGGTCGAGAAGCGGCTCTCCTGAAGCTCCTTGTCGCCGCATTTTATCTTCATGCTCGAAATCTCGTTGCCCTCGTCGTCGGTCGATTTTACCTGCTCTAAATCAAATTTATAGCTCTTTCCGCCGGAGCTTATCTCGATAGACGAGAGCTTTTCCTCGACCGGCTTTAACACATATTCATACTTCAAATCCGAATAGCTTGAGGTCGCCCAGGCAACGCTTGTGGCGGCAAGCTGATATGCTATGCCTGTACCCTGATTATAGAGATATACGTTGCCGTTGTCGTCCGCCTTTGAGGCGAGAAGCGTGTACTCCTTGTCGGGGTACTTCGCCTCGAGCTTTGCCGCTGGAGCGTCAAGCCCAAGCTCCTTGAGCTTGTCGGCGCTCGGGTTGTAAGCGGTCACGCTCGTAGCGTACAGCCCTCTTATGCCGCTGAGAACCTCCTGCCCGTTCGTGACGTTTACAAACTGCTCGGACGGAGCGGTCATCTTGTAAAAAGCGGCTGAGGTTTCGTCGTCGTTCGGAACTATCGTCACGGCTTGAGGATAATTTTTTCCGCTGAGCGTTACGCTCTCGATCTCGGCGTTGTCCTCGTTTTCGGCGGAGTCGGTTATATCCTTGCTGAGAAAATCGAGAACGCTGAACAAAAACTTGTCTACCAAGTCGGAATCGGTGAGGTAAACCTCGTTTTTGTCCTCGTATTTAATATACGTTCCTATGCTGTCCGGAGCTTCGTTTCCTATCAGTATTTTTACCACGGTTCCGTCCTCGAAGGTAGTGTGTACCTTTGCCCTCGGCTTGTCAAGACCGTAATCCTTAAGATTGCCGCCGGTAACGTCGATTATTTTTGTCGTAGCCATATTTGACGCTTGATTTGCAATCGAGGACACCATGTCGCTCTGGAGAGCCGCGTCCTCAAAGCCCACGAGAGTATATACCGTGTCGCTCGTCTGAGTGGTTTCGTTGCCGTCGGAGTCCGTCGTCTTTTCCTTTGGCGTGTCGCTGAGTATCGTATATGAGCCGGACTCGTTCTCTATCTCTATCTTAGTGACGAGGAGCGGTCCCTGCGTTGTGATGTCTACAACTCCGTCGGATATTATATTTCCGTTGCCGTCGCGCAGAACGCCCTCGTCGTTTTCTATTTTGTTGCCCTTTGCGTCAAGAGCGTACTGCCTGCCGTTTGCGTCCGTGGGATATACCTTTTCGGAAACCGAGCTGCCGTCGCTCGACTCGCCGCAATTCGGTACAAGGAAGAGAACCGCGAGCAGCGCGCCGACGAGCACGACCGCGGCGGCCGCAACCGCTATGAGCATTTTCGTGTTCTTTTTAAGTCCCTTTTTGCCGCCCTGCTTTTTGTCGCTGTTAGCCATTTTTATCTATGCCTCCTGCGGATAAATACTATAATGCCTATGGCGGCAACGATTATCGGGATAACCCACATAAATATGGGGCCGATGACGTTTATCTGGTCCGACATTATCCCGAGCTGCTCCGCCTGAACAGATTTGCTGTCTATGACAACGCCGGTATCCTCTCTGTTTGTGAGTATGTTAAAGAGATTTACAAAATACTCGCCGTTTATGAAGATGTTGGAGTTCAGCCACTGCCCGTAGAACGACATCGCGCTGCCCCAGGCGGTCACGGTCGATTTGCTGTCGCCCGACGTTTTTGTGCTGATCGCTCCGGCGTTGAAGCTGCCCTCTATATGATCAAGGGGATTCCAGTTTTCGTCGGCATCCATCGGACTCATCGCGCTGCTCTCCGACGTTGTGGCGAGGGATTTCACCATTGTGTCGTCGTCTATCATGATCGGCCTTGTGTACACGCCGATAAAATACTTTGTCGTATCCTTCAGCCCCTCAAGGTATTCGCTGCCGTTCTCATAATCGTATATCGAGCAGTAGTAGTCACCGTTGTACGGCATATGAGCCGAGTCGGTTTCCGCGACTATGCCCTGTCCGACGCTCATTCCCCATTCGGCGAGAAATGCGTCCGTGTTGGGAGAGTCCACCTTTGCGGTCGGCGGGACATAAAAGAGGTTTTTGCCGTACTTGCCGCCGTTGTTCAGGTAATCGCTTATCTTATCCACAGCCTCGTCCGTGAGGTCGGAGGTCGGCTGAAAGAGAACAGCCATATCGCAATCGGAGCTTATCTCGCCCGTCAGGAGGTTGACCTCGACTGTTTCGTAGTTGTTGCTCTTGAGAAGCGAGGTGAAGGAATCGAATATTCCGGAGCTGTCGTCGCCGAAGCCCTCCAAAAGAGCCACCTTTGTGGTCTTTTCCGAGGTAACATAGCTTATCGCGGAGGTGACCGCGCTCTCCACGTTTGACGATTCAACATAGGTCTCGCCCGACGTGTAATCGGTGCCGAGCACGAACAGCTCGGTCGACTTGTCGAGGTACTTGTACCTGTAATCCTTGTCGTCCTTGTTTCCGCAGCCTACGATGTAGCTGTATATAGAAAGATTTTCGTTAGGGTAGTTGTTTATGTAGTTGGGGTTGGCGGCAAGATCGACATACTCTATCTTTATCTTGCTGTTCTCCATTGCGTATTTTTTAAGCAGGTTATTCGCCTGGAGGAAGTTTTGATCCGCCATTGTGTACGCGTCCTCCGCGCCGAGAACCGTTATGGTTATGTCCTTGTCGACCTTATCGACTATCTCCTTTGAGCTGTCCGACAGCTCATAGAGGTTCTGACCGGTCATATCTATTGAGAAAACGGGTACCTTCGACTGAAGAACGTTCACTATTATGTTTATAACTATGACGCAGGCGACGACAAGGCAGGTGAGTATAACGGCAAAGCTGCCCTTTTTGAATTTGCGCGAGGCAAAGGGATTTTTCCTGCTTTTTCTTTTGGGCTTCCGCTTTTTGCCGTCGTCCGCCGTTTCCGTCGTTTCCACCGTTTCAATTGTTGCCTCCGCCGCTTCCGGCTGAGCGTTTTCCCCGCCGGCAGAGCCGTCCTTTTCCTCAAACAGCCCGCTTTCGAGGGCGCTTGCCGCCTCGTCGGAGATTTTGCTCTCCTGCTCGGCTCCGTTGTTGTTCATATTTTTCTCGTCCTTAAAATCCATTCCTTATCCCTCCTCAGCTCCAGCGTTTTCTGTCTATTACCCTCGTCGTGAAGAACAGGAAAAGTCCGGTCACGCTGAGGTAAAATACTATGTCCGCCAAATTCATCATGCCCGACGTAAAGTTGGTGTAGCGCGTCATAAATGAAACGGAGGATATTATAGATTTAAGAAAATCTATCTGAATTCCGGAGTTGATGGTGTCGAGCATATATATCAGCATTCCCACGGCTATGCCGACCACCGCCGCGACCACCTGACTCTCGGTGAGAGATGAAATGAACACGCCTATTGAGATGAGCGAGCTGCCGAGGAGTATCATTCCGATGATGTTGCAGAATATTATTCCCCATGTCGGCGCGGTGAAGAAGGCTATGACTATTGTCATGGGAACGAATATCGCCATACAGCACAGGAAGATTATCTCCGCCGCGATGAACTTGCCGAAAACTATCCGCCATATGCTTACCGGGGCGGTGAGCAGGGCTTGGTCGGTTTTTTGGCGCTTTTCCTCGCTTAAAAGCCTCATTGTCAGGATCGGGAGGACAAACAGCACTATAACGAACATTGGGCCTATGACCAGATATGTAAGACTCGAGCTGTCGTTTTCGAGCATAACCCGAAAGTACCACCCCGAGAAGAAGAAAAATACGGCGATTACAACATATGCGATAGGCGACGAAAAGTACGCGCCTATTTCTCTTTTAATTATAGCTCCCATCAGCCTTTGCCTCCTCTTTCGCTCTTGTCAGCTATGTGCGGCTCGGATTTTGTAACTCTGAGGAAGGCTTCCTCGAGCGAAAGCTCGTTGCCCCTCATCATAACGATAGGCGTGTTGTTTTTCGCCATGGCGTAGAATATCGCCTTGCTCGTGTCCTTGTCCCTTTCCGAGTACACATGATATTCACAGCAGTTGTCGCCGGTTTTCTGACCCTTGTCCACCTTATATACGCCCTCTACCGCGCGCAGCGCGCTCAGCACGGACGTCGGCGCGCCGACTACGCGCAGAGTCATATCGTTTGACCTTGACAGGTTTTGCGAGAGCGAGCTTGTGCTGCTGTCCGCAACGAGCTTGCCGCGGTTTATGATTATCACTCGGTCGCATATCGCCTGAACCTCGGACAGGACGTGCGACGAGAGTATTACCGTGTGCTTTTTGCCAAGCCCCTTTATCAGGTTTCTCATTTCGATTATCTGCTTCGGGTCAAGTCCGACGGTCGGCTCGTCCAGAATTATGACCGGCGGGTTGCCGAGAAGCGCCTGAGCCAGTCCTACGCGCTGGCGGTAGCCCTTTGACAGGTGCTTTATGATCCTGTTTTGAACGTCCTTTATCTTTGTGACCGCGCACACCTCGTCGATGTGCTCCCTTTTGGGCAGCGTCACCCTCTTGAGGCTGAACATAAATTCAAGGTATTTCCTCACGGTCATATCAATATAAAGGGGCGGTATCTCGGGGAGATAGCCTATTTTCGATTTTGCCCCCTCCGGATCGTCGAGTATCTCGCAGCCGTCTATCGTGACTGTTCCGGAGCTTGACGAGATGTATCCCGTGATGATATTCATTGTAGTGGATTTTCCGGCTCCGTTTGGCCCGAGAAAGCCGAGTATCTCGCCGGTTTCGGCTGTGAAGCTCACGTCGTCGACCGCAAGCGTATCGCCGTATCTTTTTACAAGGTTTTTGACCTCAACCATTGCATGGTCACTCCTTCTTTAATTTATAACTCGGTCGCGGGCTCGATAGAGCTGAATAGGCGAGCCCTCCCGATTTAACAAACTAACTATAATAGTAAGTTAAAACGAGGGTACAAGTGTTAAAAATATATTAATTTTTGCCGTACTTACAGTAAAAAATTTTGCCCGTATATATATGTATAGTTGGATTTTGTGAGCAATAAACAAAATTAAAGCCCCTTGCGAAGGGCGGGGGTGCAGGGGGAACGCCGGTTCCCCCATTTTTTGCTTTATTTCTCGCGGCTCCTTCCGATTAAAGCCCCCAAATAGCCGAATACGACCGCCGCCGAAATGCCTGCCGCAGCGGCTGTAAGCCCGCCGGTCAGAACGCCCAAAAAGCCCTTTTCGGCAACAGCCTTCTGTATTCCGTTCGTCATGGTGTAGCCAAATCCGCTCAGCGGCACGGTTGCGCCCGCCCCGGCAAAGTCGACGAGATATTGGTACAAGCCTATGCCGCTTAACAGCACTCCGGCGCAAACATAGCCCACGAGTATCCTCGCGGGGGTGAGCTTGGTCTTGTCGATCAATATCTGAGCGATAACGCAGATAAGCCCGCCCACCCAGAAAGCGTTTAAGTAATCCATATCATCAATCCTTCAATTTTTTCTCATTGCTGATAGTATTTTACCGAATTTCCTAAATATACATAGTTATGCGTATTGATTTAAGCGGGATAAAATGATAAAATAAAACAGTATATGTGAATATTTTGCAGATATTTAGCGAAGATAGGGGGAAA
>CANPZK010000026.1 GCA_947588875.1 uncultured Clostridia bacterium | reverse complement strand
ATGCTTTTAGACCTTGCCGAGCACAAAAACGACGGCTTCATAGCTTTAAAGGATATTGCCGCTCGTCAGAATATTTCAAAGAAGTACCTTGAGCAGATAGTTCCCGTGCTGAACAAATCGGATATATTGAGCACGAACAGGGGGTATCAGGGCGGCTACAAGCTCGCAAAGCCGCCGGAAAAATACACTGTCGGGGACATTCTGCGCCTTACCGAAGGCAGCTTGACCCCCGTCGCCTGTCTTGACCGCGATCCGATAGAATGTGAAAGGCGCGACGATTGTCTTACCTTACCGATATGGCAGGGGCTTAATCGGGTGATCAGCGAATATCTCGACGGCATCACCTTGCAGGATATTCTTGATATGCACAACGAGAGAGCCGCCAACGATTATGTTATTTGAGGTAATGATTTTTGTTTTGCAGCTTGCCGACCGCAGCTTTACCGACTTGCGCCGGTAAAGCTGTTTTTTGTTGCGGACACTTCGGCATTAAAAAAATGCTCTTTAGACAAGCAAAGCGCGGGCTTTTACACCCGCGCTGTCTTTATAGATAAAATATTTTATTTAATCAAATATAATTACTTATATCGTGCTTTATTCTTTCTTTTGCTTTTGAGCAAGACAAACGCTGACGCGAGCATCGCGACAAATGCAAGTGTGAACACAAAATAATTATCGCCAGTATTCACTGTTCCCGCTGATTTGCCTTGACTGCCGGTCGATGATGACGCTCCGCTGTTGCCGCTGTTTGCGTTGTTTCCGTTATTAACGCCATTACCGCTATTGCTATTGCCGTTGTTGTCGATTCCGCCGTTATTATCCGAGCCGCCGGGCGTAGGAGCGACTGTTTCCGCCTGAGTATCGTCCTCCGTCGAATTGGTGTTGGGCTGAGTTTCGGCGGGCTGGGTTTCGCTCGGGTCGGTATTTGGTTGGGTGTCGGCGGGCTGAGTTTCGCTCGGGTCGGTATCCGGCTGAGTTTCTGCGGGCTGAGTTTCAGTCGGGTCGGTGTTCGGCTGAGTGTCGGCAGGCTGGGTTTCGCTCGGGTCGGTGTTCGGTTGGGTGTCGGCGGGTTGGGTTTCAGTCGGGTCGGTGTTCGGTTGGGTGTCGGCAGGCTGAGTTTCGCTCGGGTCGGTGTCCGGCTGGGTGTCGGCGGGCTGAGTTTCGACTGGGTCGGTGTTTGGTTGAGTTTCAGTTGGATTGGTTACAGGAGGCAGTTCCTTTTGAAAGTCCGCCCAATATTCAAGCAACGTTTTTCCGTCATAAATAGGAATTTTATCATCAAATTGACCATCACATTCTGTCATATTTTTCAAATGTTCAGGAAGTTTACTGTTCAATTCATCATATGTTAAGTAATTATTCAAAAAAGATGTCGAATCACCAAGACCCGTACCATAAATATCCTTAGAAAAAGTTAAGTTATAAAAATTCCTCATATCCGGCAAATCGGTTAAATTATTATTCTCCACATTTAAACCTATTAAATTTTCAGACGCATATTTTATCGCATCTATGTTATTTAATTTATTATTACTTACATCTAATGCGTATAACTTGTTTAACCCCTCTATACCATTTAAGTTTTGCAAATCATAGCCTTGAATATGCAAAAGTGCAATATTTTTGAATAAATTTAACCCCTGTAAGGAAGTAATTTGATTTACTCCATCATACCTTGCAAATAATCTATCTAATGCTTCTGCTTCTTCCTGCTCTATTTTTCCATCACCATTTGTATCACAACGCTCAAGCAGGATATTATACAGAGCTACATCAGGTACTCCGTTTTCATCATTGGTTATGATGTTATCTGATGATGTATCCTCAGTCGGTTGGATTTCAGACGGGTCGGTGATATCATCAATTAATTTAACATTAAATCCGTGTTCTTCCGAATATTTTTGAGCATAAGTATCTTTATATACATATGCAGTTAAATTATCACCTGTGTCTATAAAAGAAGTTTCATCTATATACTCAATTCCTTTTGGAAAATATACAGCTGATAACTTTGTGCATGAAGTAAAAGCATATTTAGAAATCCTCTTTACTCCTTCTTGAATGACCACACTCTCTAGATTAATACATCCACCAAAAGTCCCTTCGCCAACCTCTTTAACTTTTGAAGGAATTGTTATTCTACTTAGACTTGTGCATGATGCAAAAGCGCCCCATTCAATAATTTCTACATTATCAGGAATCTCTATATCTTTTAAAGATATACATCCACCAAAAGAGCCTCTCTCTATAATTTTAATATTAGTTGAAAGGTTAATTTTTTCTAAAGAAGTAGAATCATTGAAACACCCAGCTGAAAGCTTTGTTACTGTATTAGGCATTTCGACACTTGTTACATTTTCATTTATAATACTAGCTCCCCAACCTATTACAGTAACTTTCCTCCCGTCAATTTCTTCCGGTATAATTACGTCAGTATCTGTACCAATATATTTATCAATTTGAATAGTTCCATCTTCAAGTACTGTATACTCAAAGTTTGTATCACCTTCCGCTGCGCCGGCAGTTATCGGCACTGCGGCAAGCATTATCAGCATAGCAAAAACAAGCAATATTGCTATGCCGCTTTTGCTGCGTTCGAGCAAGCCCCTCATTTTTACATCTTTCTTCGAGTGTTTTTCATTCATTTTTAAAAACCTCCTATAAATAAAAAGTGCGCAGCCGAAGCTACGCACGAAAAATACATAGCTCCTTTTGCTGCGAAACAAATTTTTTCATGCAATACGCGTGTAAAAAA
This sequence comes from uncultured Clostridia bacterium, assembly GCA_947588875.1. Classification (GTDB taxonomy): domain Bacteria; phylum Bacillota; class Clostridia; order Oscillospirales; family Acutalibacteraceae; genus UBA7067. Next base: position 18,100 of record CANPZK010000026.1, on the reverse strand, counting down.
CCGAGCCTGTATTTTTACCGAAGTAAAATACACGCGTTGATACATGAAAATTATTCAAATTTGTTTCGCACCTTAATTTTAGCATATCGGCTTTTGTTCCGCAAGTGATTTTTGGATATTTTATGCAAAATTTTCGCCGACTGACGTCACTGTTTTGCTGCGCCGTGGCAGAGAGTGTTCGGGCGGCGACCGGCAGCTTCCCGCCGCAGGCGGGAAGCTGCAAAAACGCGGCGGCGGGAGGGTGCGGCGGCGGGGCAGAGAGTGGCCCCGCCGCGTTTTCGAGCGCGGCGGAGCCGCGCGGGTCGCCGCCCGAACACTTTGTCGCCCGCTCAAAGTCACCGAGGCGGACAGGCGGCAAGCACAGACTATTTATCCGAATTTGCCCCGCAGTCCTCCCCCAAACGCGGCAAAAGCCCGACGTATTCATGGTACTTATGCGGTCTTACCGGCCTTTCAAACGGATATGTGCGAAAATGCAAAAGCAGGCACTCGCCTATATTCTTATAATCCTTTACATATTCATATCCGATAAGCTCGCCGTTTTTGATGCGCTTTTTGTTTAAATTGTGATAAGGGTACATAATTTGTCTCCAAATTGTTGAAAAATATATAAACGCCAAAAGAATAATTTTAATTTAGTGGAATTTTTTGCCCTACGGTGCTATAATCTTAATAATAGATTTTTGCAAAACACCTTTTGAAAGGAAAGATAACTATGGCTAAAATATTAGTATCAGGTCTTATAAATGTAGAAACTTCGGTAAAGATAAAGGAGTTCCCGATAAACTACTTCCCTATTGATTACAAATCATTCGGAATCGAGTCAAACGTTTCCGGCGTGGGATTCAATCTTTGCCGAGCATATGCGACGCTCGGCGACGAGGTAAGGTTTATATCCATGACCGGCACGGACGCGACGGCGCGCACGATTCGCGAGGCACTGGCGGCAAACAATATTTCGGATAAATATATTAAGCCTATACTGAAGGGAACGCCGGTTTCGGTCGTTCTATATGATGAAAGCGGCAGGAGGCAGATACATAACGATTTGAAGGACATTCAGGAAAACAATTACGATTTCTCCGACGATGTTCTTGAGGATATAGATGTAGTCTGCGCCTGCAACATCAACTTCAACCGCCCGCTTTTGTCGATTGCGAAAAAGCAGGGCAAGATTGTCGCGACAGACGTTCACGTTCTGAGCAACATAGACGACGAATATAACCGCGAATTTATGGACGCGGCTGATATTCTGTTTTTAAGCGACGAGGCTATTGCCTGCGATTACCGCGAATTTTTGAAGGCGATACATCAGCGCTACAACAGCAAGCTCATTGTTTTGGGCATGGGCAAAAACGGCGCGCTGCTCTTTAACGGAGAGGACCATTCGTTTACCGAATTGCCCGCGCACAGCATAGGCGAGGTTAAAAATACGGTCGGCGCGGGAGACGCGCTGTTCAGCTCTTTTATACATTATTACGCGAAGGGACTCGCGCCGGCAGAGGCGCTTGACCGCGCACAGCTATTCGCGGCTATGAAAATACAGCACTCCGGCGGTGCGGAGGGCTTTCCGAATGAAAGAGAGCTTGATGAAAAATTCACGGAGATAAAAGCGTAATCTTTTCAACAAAACAGCTCTATCGCTTTTGTTTCAAAATAAAAAATTAAGTTCGGCATTATTTTAGGTTTTAGGCTCATTTCTCTTGATTTTTTTGGACATTTTTGTTATTATTATTAAGTACTTTAGCACAATAAATTATACATCAGGAGGTTAAAATGAGTACAGACAACATTATTGTTTTGAGTGCCTTCGCCGTCTATCTCATCATTATGATAGTTATCGGCTTCATTTATTCAAAAAGCACGAAAAACAACGAGGATTACTTTTTAGGCGGACGAAACCTCGGCGGCTGGACTGCGGCGCTTTCCGCTCAGGCTTCGGATATGAGCGGCTGGCTGCTTATGGGACTGCCCGGCTCGATCTATCTTGCGGGAACCGGCGAGGTTTGGATAGCCGTGGGACTTTTGATAGGTACGATTCTCAACTGGTACATAGTTTCGGCAAGGCTGAGAAAGTACACGATAGCCGCGGGCAACTCGCTGACTATACCGAGCTTTTTCCAGAACCGTTACCGCGACACGAGGGGCGTTATAAAAATCGTTTCCGCGATTATAATCGCGATATTCTTTACGGTCTACACCGCTTCGGCATTCAGCTCCGGCGCTAAGCTCTTCGCTACGCTCTTTTCAAACGGAAGCGGAGAAAACAGCAACTTCAACTCGGTTTACATCATTGGACTTTGCGTTGCGGCGCTCGTTATTCTTATTTATACATTTATGGGCGGCTTCAAGGCGGTTTGCACCACGGACTTCATTCAGGGTATGCTCATGCTCATAGCTATTTTATCCGTGCCTATACTCGCCTATGCCACGCTCACTTATAATAAGGGCTTTGCGGATTCGCTCGTTGCAAACGGCGTATCTAATCCCGACAACTTCCTAAACTTCTTCAAAAACGACGACGGCTCGCCCGTTTCCGCAGTTTCAATAATTTCAAATCTCGCATGGGGACTCGGATACTTCGGTATGCCGCATATACTCGTAAGATTTATGGCTGTCAAGAGCAACAGCGAAATCAAAAAGTCGAGAAGAATCGCCATAACCTGGGTAGTTATCTCGCTTGCGGCTTCCTGCCTTATCGGTCTTGTGGCAAGAGGATATCTCACCACTCCGCTTGACGGCACTACGAGCGAGACCGTATTTATCCGCACGATTCAGCAGTTCTTCTCAAACAACGGTATCCTTATCTTTATCGGCGGAATATTCCTGTGCGGAATTTTAGCGGCCATTATGTCCACTGCCGACAGCCAGCTCCTCGTTACCGCCTCCGCCGTGTCCGAGGATATGTATAAGGGCGTTATAAAGAAAAACGCGTCCGAAAGGAACGCGCTTTGGGTCGGCAAGATTGCGGTTATAGTTGTCGCTATCGTAGGCTTCTTCATCGCTCTCGATCCAAATTCGAGCATTATGGGACTTGTTTCCGACGCTTGGGCTGGCTTCGGCTCGGCGTTCGGTCCGGTCGTTCTTATCGCTCTGTTCTGGAAACGCTCTACTCTCGCCGGCGCTATCAGCGGTATGGCTACGGGCGCTCTTGTTGTTATCATATGGGACTATCTCCCGCTTGTAAACGGAGATACCCTTTATGCCGCTACAAATCTTTATTCGCTCGTGCTCGGCTTTGCGCTCGCTTTGATTGTAAACGTCGTTGTATCGCTTCTCACCAAAAAGCCGTCGAAGGAGATAATAGACGAGTTTGAGTCGATAAAATCGCTTGAAATTTAACTTTTATTTAACTTTTAAAGATAAAGCCCACGGAGCTGCCGAAAGGCGCTTCGTGGGCTATTTTTATACGCAGAGAGTCTGCTCGCGAGGTTCGGGCGGCGACCCGAAAGCTGCCTGCGGCAGCTTTCGCGCCCGCAAAAAGCGTTGCCCACCAACAAGGGCAACGCTTTTTTGCGGGTGGCTTTGTTTTGCCCTACGGGCAAAACAAAGCGGTCGCCGCCCTGCTCCGATTCCCGCTGAAGCTCTAATCAAACCCCCTCGGAAATTATCCTCCTTATTTCCTCCTCCATCTGCTGCACCTCGTAAAAAAACTCCTTCGACGAAATGCGCAGAGCGCCGTTTCCGAATATTATTATCTGTTCTAGCGCGTCGGAGGTGACGACCATGACCTTGTTGTTTCTCGCGAGCTTATGAGTCGTCTTTTCTATATACATATCGGCGGTTTCCGCCTCCTTTGTATATACAATGTTTATATTATTGAACTTCTCCACCTCGCGGCTGCCGCCCTTGACCTTGTATGCGTCAAAGACAAGTATTACCTCGCATTTTTTATAACCCTGATAATTGCAGAGAATATTAACAAGGGCGTCTCTCGCGTCCTCTATGCTCTCCTCGCCTATCTTTTTGAGCTTATCCCATGAAAAGATCACATTGTATCCGTCCACAAGCAAATACTCGTCCTCGTATTTCTGCTGCCGAGGTTTTTTATAGCTCTTTTCCTCGCTGCTTTTTGTGAACGTTATGCGGCGGCTTTCGGAGTCGTTCGTCCGGCGCTTTACGGGACCGTAGGTTTGCTCAAAAATCTGCATAAGCTCCTTATCAAGCGCGAAAAAATCGGCGCTGTCTCTGCACCTTGAAAGCCGCGATCTTGCGACTTCGTTTTCGCTGTATACCCGCCTTTCGGAAAGAGCGCTCGGCAGGTGCATATGGCTTTTCACCTCGTCCCACTTGACGATATATCCCGCTCCGTGCGAGCAAAAGACGGAGTCGCACGGATTATCCGCGTCGGCGTCGCAGTCGTATCCAAACGCCGCTATCACCTCGTCGGCATTGTGGCACGGCTCATAGCCTTTAAGACTGCAAACAAGCCTGCCCCTGCCGTGAGTGTAGCGGACGAGCTCCTTTGAGTAATCGTACATGGTCGAAACCGGGGCTGTTCCGCTTATGGTCGCGGTTTCGCCGTCACTCTCCGGCGGAGAGAAGGTACCGCACATACGCTGTATATCCGACATCGCTCTCCCTATGTTTTCGCTCGGCAGCTCTAAGGTGAACTCGTACACCGGCTCAAGGAGGACGGAGCTTGCGCTTCGCAGTCCCTGTCTTACCGCGCGATAGGTCGCCTGACGGAAGTCGCCGCCCTCCGTATGCTTCGGGTGCGCTCTGCCGGAGACGAGCGTTATCTCCATATCGGTTATTGGAGAACCTGTAAGCACGCCTATATGCGTTTTTTCGTAAAGGTGGGTTAGTATCAGCCTTTGCCAGTTTTTATCGAGTATATCCTCCTTGCAGTCGGTTTTAAACACAAGGCCGCTGTCCCTTTTTCCGGGCGACATAAGGAGATGCACCTCGGCATAGTGCCGGAGCGGTTCAAAATGCCCCACTCCCTCCACCGTCGCGGAAATTGTTTCCTTGTATATTATATTGCCCTTGCCGAAGGCGGCTTCTATTCCGAAGCGGTCGGATAAAACCGCTTTGAGAACCTCGAGCTGTATATCGCCCATGAGCCGCACCTGTATTTCGCCGAGGCGCTCGTTCCATTCGACCATCAGCTGAGGGTCCTCGCTTTCGAGTATGCGCATTTTTTCGAGCGCTGTATGCACGTCCTCCTCCGGCGGCAGCTCGAGTCTATATGTCAGCACCGGCTCGAGCATCGGCATAGCCGCGTTTGACTCTGCTCCGAGTCCGTCGCCGGAGCTTGTGAAGGTAAGTCCCGTGAGGGCGCAGACTGTTCCCGCCGCGACCTCGTCCACCGCCGTGAACTTTTCGCCCGAATAAATTCTTATCTGGTTCACCTTTTCGGCTCCGGTATTTTTTGCGCTTTCAAGCACGTTTTTCACTCTCAGGCTCCCGCCGGTGACCTTGATATGCGTCAGCCTCTGCCCCTTGTCCTCGGATATTTTATAGACCTTGGCGGAAAATTCCGCTCCGTATTCCGGCATTTGGGTGTAGGTGTGCAGGCAGTTTAACAGCTCCTCTACTCCATTGAGCCTTAGCGCTGAGCCGAACAGGCACGGGGTGATTCGTCTGTTTTTTATCGCTGTCGCTATATCGCTTTGAGCTATCGAATTATTTTTATAGTATCGTTCGAGCAGGCTTTCGTCGCACATGGCGATATTTTCGAGGATTTCCGTTTTGTCGTCAATCGAAAAATCGACGCAGGAGTCGCTCAGCTTTGTTTTTAACTGATGCAGCGCGACCTCCCTGTCCGCTCCGTCGAGGTCCATTTTATTCACAAATATAAAGCACGGTATATTGTATTTAGCGAGCAGCTTCCATAGCGTCGCCGTATGGCTTTGGACTCCGTCCGCCGCGCTCACAACGAGTATCGCATAGTCGAGCACTTGGAGGGTTCGCTCGGTTTCCGCTGAGAAATCGACATGACCCGGTGTGTCGAGGAGTGTAAACTCTGTATCGCAGTATTTTAATATGGCTTGCTTTGAAAAAATTGTTATCCCGCGCGCTCGCTCCAGTGCGAAGTTGTCCAGGAACGAATCCTTATGGTCGACTCGTCCGAGCTTGTTTATGTTTCCCGACTGATACAGCATCGCTTCGGAGAGCGTCGTTTTGCCCGAATCGACGTGCGCGAGGATCCCTATAACAATTTTTTTCATTTTCTATCACTGCCTTGCCGGGGTAAAATTTTATTTCCTTGAACCACAGCCACGCCGCTCGACTGCGGCGTGGCTGCTTATTTTTAATACGGTTTATATTATACACTTTTTTCGGGCTTTTTTAAAGAGCAAAATATCGGGCCATTGAAAAAATATATCAGCTTGAGCAATTTTGCGGTTTGAGGTCTTGCTAATAAATGCTCAAAATAAAATTTACTCCTCACCGTTTTGCGGTTCGGGGGTGAGCTTTTCCGCGTCGCTCGGCGGCTCAAGTGTGGGATTTTCATCGTCGCTTAACGGTTCAAGGGTGAGCTTTTCTTCGTCGCTCGGCGGCTCGGGGTCGGAATTTTCCTCTTGCTCCGCCAATTTTAACTCGCGGAGAACGTTTTCGGGCAGGTCAAGCTCTACACTCGTTCCCTGCTTTTCTTTTTTATAATCCTCTATCGCTCTTTGAATATCGTCGTCGGATACCTCCGGCAGCTCCTCGTCCTCCTTATGCGAGAGCTTGTATATATTCCAAAATTCGCCCGAGAACGCCAGCAGTATCAGCAGTATCACCGCTACAAGCCCCCACGGGGTCAGGAAAAAGCTGTACAGCTCATTCAACAGCGGGATTTTAAACTGCATTACCCCGACTATCCTGTCGGAGGACACTGGCGCGTCGTCCTCGAGGTTAGCGACTCCCCTCGTCACTATATAATCGACTCCGCCGTCGTTATACGCCGTTTTCACGACCTTATGCGTGATGATCTTGCCCTCGGTCTCGCCGGAGTCGCTTTTGTATGACACTACATCGCCAATCTTTAGCCCGTATATATCCGAGATCTCCTTTGAGAGGATAACGTCGCCGACATTCAGCTCCGGCTGCATACTTCCGGAGGATACTCTGAAAATCATATAACCGGCAATGCTCGGAGTATTGCCGGTTATGCGAAGTATTAATGTCAATGTAATAATGATAGCCATCGCGATGAGGAAAACGGTTAAAAACACGCTCCAGACGCGCTTTAAAACGGATTTTGCTTTCAATAAACAGACTTCCTTGCAGTTAGTGATTAAAGGGTCAGGTAAACGCTTTCGATTTTGTAACTCATTGTTGAGCCGCCGTCATTTTTGATAAACCAGTCGATTGTGACTTGACCGGAGGAATTAGCACCGGGTGCAGGGACTTTTACATTAGTTATGATTGGAACGTCGGTGCCGTCGAAGGCTTCGTAGACATTTTCAACTACTGTAACGTGGCATGTAACAGATAATTCTTCACCCATTGCACCGGTAGAGATAATTTTAATATCTGTTTCTCCTTCACTTTCACCCTTAATTAATCCAGAATTGCTTATAGAAGCAATATTATTATGTTCAGAAGAATACGATAAACTATTGCCCTGTGCTCCAATAGAAATGCTTTCGCCTTTTACAACTGTAGCATTTTTATAATATTGAGTAATTTTTGCTGCATATTTATTTGGAACTCTTGTTGAAATTTCATCACAATAAACTCCGCCAGTTCCATCAAGATTTTTATATATACGGACTAAATTTGTTGTATCAACATTTTGTTCCCCTAAATATTTATTACTATTCTGTATACTGCCATTATATAACTGAAGATGTGTAATCGTGCTATCTACAGTGACAGCGTAAATATTATATGCGTGTCCATAACCATCACCGTCGCTTATATCACCAACATAATTTTTTATATCATCATCACCGTCTTTACCATTACTTGGATTCCAGTAATGAATTTTCCAATTTGTCGGAGTATAATTGTCATCTTTTTGAAAACCAATATAAATATTTTTTAAACCATTACTTTCAAAATCTTTAAGCTCCGATTTATATGTTTGCGCTTTTGTAATCTTATACTGCTTATAGGTTTTCAGGGGGTCGTTCACGCCGAGGTAAAAGTTTCCGCCGCTTATGTCTGACAGCTTAGAAATATAGAGGGAAACGCTTTGGTCGGTATCGCTATTGTTTGTGAGGGTTGTGCGGTAAGAAACACGTTTGCCGTTAGCAATGCCGCTGTTGTTTGAAAAATTGGCTACATTTTCAGCTGTCGGTTCGCCGTTATCTTCCAACAAATGCGTTTCCATAGACACTTTGCCGGTTGAAATGGGCATGGAGCTGAGAGAAAGTTCAAGGGCATCGCCCTTATCTGTGGTCGGGCGGTTAAACCACGAAAAAGTGTTGGTTGTGAATGTGAGCATGGCAAGCACAAGCCCGAGAGTTATAACAAGCAAAAGCTTTGATTTTTTCATGGTTTCACCTCCGAAATATAATTAAATGATTAATTAGTCCAACTACCTGTACCGTTAGAAGTGTTATTTGTGGCAGCCGTTGCATTAAATACGGTTTTATTCGAGGGTCTTGAATATTGCCAATAATGCCACAAATAGGTTCCACTAGGATCTCTGCGTTCAAATCTTGAAATTGTTTTTGTGGATGGCAAACTTGCAAACCATTCTTTACTGTCTGCCGTCAACATTTTCACCTCAGTACTATCACTGAATTTCATGTAAATTGTTGCATCAGCATTTTTTAGCCAATTATCAGAAGTACCATCTTTAAACACAATTAAAGTACCAATATCTTTCGGTGGAGTAATTGTAAGGTTTAAATTATTATCCAATGTGAATGTATAGTTTCCATCTTTTGTAACTATTAATTTTGAATTATCTTTTGTGTCACTAAAAGATTCATTAACTGTCTCATTCACATATTCTTTATTGGTAGAATACCAAACATTAGAAGTAGTAGTATGGTTGTTAATTTTAAACTCATAAACATCAGCAGTTAAAGTTAATGTTGCAGACATTTCATTCCTGCTGACTCGATACATTGCGGTATCTTTATTTTCAGCCCAACTATTAAAGCTACCTTTTAAATAATAGCTTGTTGCCTGTCCATAGCGAGCGTATATTGTTTTTGAAGCAGTCAAATCGCTAAATCTAACAGTATATGTGCTTGCCGTAGACAGGGGCGTCTCGCTATTACCCGATGTTGAATACCAACCCATAAATTTATAATTAGTACTTGTGGGACTCGTTGCAGTAAATGTAACACTTTGAGTGGCTGTAAGCTTTTTAGTTTTCTCCCCGGCAGCAGCTGAGGATAACTCACCGGTCATATAAATTTTACCGCCACTAGTTATCGATTTTAGGGAAACATTTCCAGTGCTTGATATAACCGCAGTGTTTGCAGTAACTGTGTATGCTTTTTCAAACTGAGCATATAGATTAATTGGACCATCGGACGATATGTGATATGAATAATTTGGAGATGTAGAAATTTGAGTGCCGCCTGTCGATGATGTAGACCATTGCGTAAAAGCGTAATTTGACACAAGTGAATCATCTGCTTTTATAGTTACATTATCGTTATAATAATGTGTGCTGTTTGTATCAGTATTATCCTTTAAAACCCCGGTATCAAAGCCAACTTTGAGATTAGTTATATTAATCGGAGAAGTTCTTAAATTAATGGTTACTTGTTTGTAGAAAATAGCATAGACATCCATATTTTGACTGACGGTTAGCTTGTGTGGATTATCATCCCAAAGTTGATCCCCAGTAGCGTTTTTATTACCATACCATCCAACAAATTTTGCATTTTCACCTTTGTTTGCTTGTAATGTAACCTGTGTTGTACCGTCAGAATTAACTCGTATTTTTTTAACAGCATCTTTGTCCATTACAGTTGTACCGTCAATTGTAACGGTGCCGCCGGTCGTATTTTCTGAGGCGTTCGATATAATATGAACCGTCAAAGTTGTCGGCTGGATAATTTTTAAGTTTTCGATAGATAAATCGCCGGAATATTTCGTTGAACCAGTCGGGTCTTCAAGCCAGAGGGAGACAAAAACCTCAGTATATGTATTACTAGTAGTTCCTTTTATTGTAAAAATATTTCCATCGCCGTTTGATGAATAATCGGCAAAGCTATGAACAGTAACGGAGTTTGTAGTATAATTTCCATCTGTATCTGCAATAACATCATTATCCGTTATTTTTTGCATGGAGAAAACTTTAGGAGTTTTTTCCGTATTGGTTGATATTGCCATGCGAACGGAGGCATCATTCAAAGTTGTTTCACCGATTTTAATTGTCGGGGCTTGCTCAAAGCAGAAATCTCTGTCCTTGGTGCTGGCTTTAATTTTGAATGAAAAGCTTATGTAATTTACGTTTATGTCGTTGATATTGCCTTTGCGGTAAGCAGGCGAGGCATTTTCGGAAGAAACATTTCTAAAGAAAATATTCTCGCCGTCTGCGCTTGAGGCCGACGCAAGGTGAACATTGCCGGAGGCGCGGAAATATTGCGTTAGGTCGATGGAGGTGTTCGTATTATTCACGTTTGCAACGGTCATGGGCTTTGCCGCGACTGCCGCGCTTTCTTTATCTCTTGTCTTGATGTCGATTGAGGAAATTTTTTCTACCCACGCAAAGGTGGAAACAATTGCAATTAAAAATACTTCTATAAGCGCCACAACGGTAAGAAGAAGGTTTCTTCTTGTTTTGCTGCTTGATTTAAACATGGATTTTATGTTGTAGAAGATTCTTTTCATTGTGACACCTCCTTGGGGGGGATATGTTATGGTGATATAGTCAGAGTACTTTCACGACTTATAGTCAAGGTATAATACCAGTTTTGTTGCAAAGCATCATGTGGAGTAGATAATTCATAATTTTGCTGAAGTGTACCGTTTGAATCATACAACTGAATACCTTTTAATTTTTCATTCTTTGGAACACTAATTTGTGTGTTGTTGAGCCTATATTCACTAGTATTTTGAATATATTCAGTTATATCAATTTTAGTACTTTCAAATACAAGATACATTTTATAACGATTATATTTTACAGAATCAAAAGCATTTCTATTATTATCATCAATAGCAATGTATGCATTAACTGTATCTCCGCCCGGTGTTGGCGTTGTTGTGGGCTGTGTGGGGGTTGTTGTTCCGCCGCCGCCTTCAGCGTCTTCCCAATAACCAAGGCATGGGGATAGGCGCAGTTTGGCTGTATCGTCTCGGTTGGGTATAACCTGATTGTACCCATTGCTATTTTTCGCAACATATCGGTTATAAAAAGTACCGTCAGGCCTAATTCTATTTTCCTGAAGTTTTCCGTTTGTTTTTAACCAGTCGTTTTTCATTATATCGCTTAGAGATTTTGATTCATTAATCCCCGGCTCTGTGTGCCAAGAATTGTATATAATTTCTTCGCCGTATTCTGTATAGTCTTTATTATCAACTTTTGTCGTTACTTCTTCAAACGTTGAATAACGATAAAAGGAAATATTTGTATCAACATTTTTAGGAATTTTAGCTTGCCATTCAATATCACTAATTTGTTTCATGGCAGTTGTTTTACTTTTACCGTTTTTATCTACATATGACATAACAACTGTACAGCCATCATTTTTAATCCATTTTTCAGTTGTGCCGTCAACAAAATAAACATCTTCCATGTCGTCGAAATTACTTTCAAGGTCAACTTCGACTGTTATTTTTTTGTCTGCATATTTTTCCCATAAATCTGCCTCGCTGACTGAGTCCTTATCGGCAGCACCCTCAAGCCAAACGACCATTGTCACGGTTAAAGATTCGTTTGCGCCGAGTTTAAAGATTGGATCGTCGCCAATGCCAAAATAATAGTCGGAAAAAGGATGTGCGTTTTGTTTTTTAGTTTCCGGTTTACCCGTTGAATTAGTCTTGCTTACAGCCTCATAGTCATCGACATATGCAGGCAAAAGTGCGGACGGGTCAATAACGTTAGGAGTGGCGCTGCTGTCTTGGATAAAGGCTATGCGTATCGGGCAGTCTTCACCTTTTTCCTGATAGTCAAGTGCGCCGTCGCCGTCAGTATCACTGACTTTTGTTACGCCGTTAAATTCCTTGTAAAGCTTTCCATCTTGATTATATACTTTTACGCTGTAATCCTGTACGTAAATTTTAGAGCCTCTTGCGTCCGAGCTGAGGGTGAAGTCCTTTGCCCAGTATTTTTTGTTTTTATCGCCCCAATTGCCCTCGCGGAAAAACATATCGGCAGTAGTGCTTGAGTATGTTCCTATTGTGGGGAAATACATATTTCTGCCGTCTACGCTCGAGGCTTCGTCGAGAGTTATACCATCGAGATATATGGTGTTGCTGAGATCTTCACCGTTGTTTACACGCAGACCGTTTGCGGATTGGAGGGAGAAATCACTTCCGTTTACGTCTGCATTGTTTTTTGCGGTGAACCATGAAAATGTCGCGGTAACACATATTGCAACAATTAAAACGAGGGATACATATATGATGAGAAGCTTTTTTAAGCTGTTTGAACGCTTTCTCGGAGTCTTTTTATAGCGCTTTACAAAGCGTTTTTCAGACATCATATGTATTCCTCCTTTCATTGTAATATTCTAATTTGATTTTATGATTGCTGATCTGAGGTAAGCTGAAGATTGATGCTGAAATTTCCCGATACGAGAGCCAAACGCGCCTCAGCATCCTCTCCGTCTATCCATAAATTGCAGTTTACGTGATTTACATAATAGCCGTCATCGTTAGGTGCTTCGTCGAGAGTCATAATATTCTTATTATCACCGAGAGTCGGAACTTGACTTGTGTCAACAACTTTTGACGGAACTACATATTTTCCAGCTTCATCTAATATAGCAAATTCTTTGTCATGAGTGTAGTAGCCGTTGTTCGTACTCGGCTTAAGATTCCATGTATATTGCACGTCATTGTAGCGTCCTTTGAAGTCAGCCTTACGTCCAGTATTAATCGACACGCCTGTTGGCGTACCATAATCACCAGACGTTGAATCACTTATACAATCAAGCATAATTTCCGGACGGGGAATCCAAAGGAGTTTGACTTGATCGTCAGTATCAACTATAGAAAATCTTGACGCACCAACGACTGCGTCGCGCGAAAAATTATAGTCAGCACTTTTATTCGAGCCACCGTTTGTCAGCTTTCCATCGTCATTTGTCGTTAATTTTGAGCCGGAGGCGAGAGAAATGGTCTGCTGTGACTCTGAACGCACGTAAAGATCAAAGCTGAGATAATCCCTGTTGGGTTCAGCCTTACCCCACTCATCTGTCTCGACATCAGGCGCGGCATAACTGCCCATCTGACCTATCGCCGGACGGCAAAAATATTTACCGTCGCTCGTGAGGTCGATCATGTTAAAATCTTCACTATCAAGAATGGGAAAAGTATCTTTATCAAGCGTAAAAGTACCGGTTTGGTAATCGGTTTCTTTAGGCTCTTTCCCCGGCTCGACTACGGCTATCTCGACCCCGGGCGGGGTGGTGCACTGAATGTATATGCCGTCGGCTCTTGCTTCCGAGTTCTGTGTGAACCACGAGAACGTCAGAAGGATTATCGTGACGAGCAGCACGGAGGACAGTATTAAGTTTTTGAAAAGCGCGAATTTTATTTTTTTCACCCTTAATACCCCTCCCGTAATTTATTCCTTGTTTATCACTCGATATTGTTTAGCTCTTCCTCGGTAAACTGCTTCTTCCTCGCCTTTTGCTTCACGAGCTTTATCTCAGCCTTAGCCTTCTTCTTGGCCGCCGAAATCTCTCGCGCCGCCTGCGCTCTGATTTCCTTTATCTTATTATTATAATCGCTGTTCATCTGTTTTTCAAGCTTCGCTAACTTCGACTTGAACTTTCTCTCCTCGACCTCGTACGCCTTATCCTTCTCTTTCATTACAGCGGCAATTTTATCCTCATAGAGCTTTTTCTGCGTATCAAGCTGCTTAGTGTTCGCCCTCTCCATCTGCGTCCGCTCTTTATCGAACGCTACCTGTGAGTCGAGCAGCTTTGCCTCGCAGTCCTTCTTGTGAGCCGATATTTGCTCCTCGCAATTTTGCCTTACGGATTCAAGCTCCCTTGCGCTCTGCTCCCTCAGCGATGTTATCGTATTATTATACGAGCTTTGCGCGTCGGAGAGCTTTGTTTCATACTCGTTTTTCTGGGTCGAGAGTCTGCCCTCGTAGTCCGCCCTCTGCGACTCTACGTCATGCTTATGCTGCGCGATCTCGTTTGCAAGCGATGTTTGCAGCTCGGAATTTTTAGTTTCAAGGCTTGCGATAGACGCTGCCTGAGTTGAGATTACTCCCTCCTGCTCCGTCACCTTTGCCTCGAGCGCGGCTATCTTCGCCTCGCACTCCTTTACCTTTTGCGTAAGCTCCGCGACCTGCTTTGTCAGGCTCTCTATCTGCGCCTCACATTCCGCTACTCGCGCCTTGAGAGCTGTGTTTTCCTCTGTGAGAGCGGCTACCTGCGCTTCAAGCTCGGCGTTCTTCGCCTCGAGCGTTGCTATGAGCGCGTTCTTGGCTTCGATTTCGGCGTTAAGACGCTCTATCTCCGCCTTCTGCTGCTCGATTATTGCCTCCTGCTCCTTGATTTTATTCTCCGCTTCAAGCAGCTTGAGCTTTGTCTTTTTCAGCTCCTCCTCGTATCTGTCCACCTGATCTCTCAGCGCGGACACCTGGCCCTTTAACACGTGGATCTGCTGATCTCTTTGGTCTATTATGAGCTTTAGGTTATTTATTTCGGCGTTCAGCTCAATTATCTTCTTCTCGCGGTCGCGTATCTGGTTGAGGTAGCCGTTCATCTCCTCCTGATGTCTGGCTGTAAGCTGCGCTTCAAGCACTCGTCTTAGTTCGTCCTCGGGGCGCTTGTTTTCCTCCTCGATGCGCTTGTTTTCCTCCTGATACTTCTCCTCCAGCATCTTTCTCAGGGCTGTGTTTGTGCTTATAGAAAGCATAAAATGTTCAAAGCCCATTGCAAGATACAGATCGTCCTGCACGCTCTCCGGCATTTTTCCGGAGTACTCGTCGCCGACTATTTCAAAGCCCGCCTTTTTGTAGCTTTCAAGGAAGTTCCACAGCTCGACCGCCTTTTTGAAGTTCGGGTTTTTCTTCAACAGGTTAGTCTGCTGAAGCGGCGGGTGAACGAGCGGCTCCTTTACAAGCGCTTTCATAAGCGGCGTTGAGAGGAAGTCGTTGAGGGTCATTCTTATTCTTCTTATACGGTCAAAATCGGAAAGCGTTGAGAGGTCTATAACGTCGAGGTCCTCGGCGTAGGTCTCGTGGCTTTCGTTGACGTAGTTAATATCGAAATCGACCACCTGCTGATTCAGCACGAGCCGTCTTTTCATTTTTATCTCGTTATATGAATCGGTGGGCGCGTTTTTCAGATTTGAATACTTATCGTCGACAAAACGCAGTGCGTTATTGATGAGCGTATATAAAAATCTGTTTTCATAGATTGCGAAGTTTTCCTCGCGCTCTACGTTAAGGATTTTATTCGGCGTTACCTTGTCGCCTTCTACCTTTGCTATATAGTTTGTGTGCTGTGCAAGGTGCTTGACGGAATCTGTTGTTATCCTCTTTGCCTTTTCTATTCTTACAACATTTTCCACCTGCTGAATAAAACGGCGCTGTTCGTCAATGGCATTTTGAATGTAGGGTAACGCGTCCTCAAACGCGAGCACCCAGTCCATATCAATGACCTTTTCATTGGTCCTGCCGTTGAGCACGTCCTCTCCGTTGTCGGAGTCGTGCATACAGCGCTCTAAATATTGGTGAGTAAAATCCTGAGTCAAGATTTCCTGCATATATTTGTATGCTCGATAATACTTGCCGAAATCATTCATAAATTTTACTCACCTTTCAATTCTATAAATTTTGCAGCTGCTCCGAGCGAGCCGGAGGGCGGCGACCGGTAAGCTGCCGCAGGCAGCTTACGCAAACGCGGCCACAGCCGAGCTTGCCGCCGTGTAGGATCTTATCTGCGCCGCGTTTGTGAAAATTTTCGCCGCAGGCGAAAATTTTCGGTCGCCGCCCGAGCTTGAACCTCGCCGGCGCTTTGGACGCGTAAACGCAGAACTGATTATACGAGCTTCTTCAGCATACGGAGATAATCCTTACACTCGTTCATATTTTCCTCGCCGAACAGCTCGTCAAGGTAGGCGCAGAGTCCGTCGATTTCATCTCTGATGTAAGAGAGGTTCAGCGACTCGAACTTGCGGAACACCTTTCTCGCCAGAACGTAGTCGAGGCCGTCTACCTCGGTTCCGCCGCAGCCGACATATGCCGGAACGTAGTCGCGCATTTGCTTAACGATACGGTTACCGAAGGCTATGCGGAAGTGTTTGATAACGTAATCGTCGAGGAGGTTTACCTTTTTAATCAAATCGTTTGAAACCTGATTATTAGCCTTTGCTTCATCAAGCAGCTTTTCGAAGTGCTTGTAGTTTATGTAAACCGGCTCTGTATCGGGAGCGTCAAACTCGACTCCCTTTGTATTAATGTCTATCGGCATTGCACGGTCGTAAACCTTATCGGTTATTGCGAAGGTCGAGTCGTCGTTATTCGCCGTGCCGATGTACCACATATTCGGCGGGATAGTCAGCTTGCCGTTGTCGAGGTGCTCGGGGTCTGACGACCACGAGTTTGGAACTATATCGACTACCCATTCGTCCCTTGATGGCATTTCGAGTATTGACAGCATCTCCGCGAAGTAGTACTCAACGCGGGCGATGTTCATTTCATCGAGGATAACCGCGTAGACGTTCTCGTTATAGGAAGCCTCGTACATAGCTCTGAGCAGCTCGGTTTCGTTATAGCGCTTTGTAAATTCATTGAAGTAACCGAACAGCTCGGAGCGGTCGCGCCATGACGGCTGAACCGAGGCGATAACCGCGTCGTTGCTTATGAACTTGCCGAATGCGTAAGGCAGAGAAGTTTTACCTGTACCGGATATACCCTGTAATATAATGAGTCTTGTCGAGGCGAACGCCGCGATAAAGAGTCTTATTATCTTTATATCGTAGTAAAGGCCGAGCCTTGAGCAGGCAAAGTTTCTGAATCTCTCGCAGAAATCGGGCAAGGTAATAGTATTGTCGTAAATTGGCGGAACATAGTCTTTCCAGAGGTCGTCGATCTCGTTGAGCTTGTAGAATCTCGGCTCGCCCTCGACCTCGCCGTCTGTGAGCGCCTCCATCTCCTCGCCGGTAAGCTCGGAAATTTCGTTCGGGTTGAGTCCGATTTGAGAAACCTTCATCGAGAGTATCTTATCCTTTTCGAGGTTCAGTCGCATAACCTCTTTATTGAGCGCGTTGACCTCATCGACAAGATCGTTGGTATCTTTAACCTTTTTGCGAAAGCGGAAAAGCTTTTTTAAGGACATTACAATAAGGAAAACGATAAGGAATAATACCGCTATCAACGCGAGGATCGCGATTATTGCTACTACCCAGGCAAGTCCGCCAAGCTCTGTGGTGTAGTTGTTGATGATTTTTAAGTAAGCGGGGAAGTCAAACATTCCCCCGATACCATTGAAGATTCCAAGTATTATGGACCACAGGGACCAGAAGAACTGGCCTAAAAATTCAAATAAAAATCCAAAAATAGTATCCACGATAACTCTCCTTTTAATGTTCTTAAAAAGATTTTTCCGAATTCAGAGGATTGGGATCTTTACTGTATTGCTGACCTACAGCAAAGATCTCGGGTTATAAATTTTCTTAGGCAAAATTTTTCAAGCCTTTTTTTGCGGGGGCTTCGCCCCTTGCAACCCCATTGCAGTTTATTGCAAATTAGTTTATTTGCTTTGAACCGCAAGCCGACGCACTTGCGTGCGGGGCTTGCTGCTTAAATAGGATATATCTGCAAGGGGCTTCGCCCCTTGCAACCCCATTGCCGCATAAAGTATGCTTTTGGTAAGGGGGTGTGCTCCCTTTAAATTTTTTTGCAAGCTCATTGCCGCGTAAGGTGCGGTTTTTGTAAAGGGGCTGTGCGCCCTTTAGAGCTTTTGCAAGCTCATTCCGCAGGGGCTTTCGCCCCTTGCAACCCCATTGCAGTTTATTGCAAATTAGTTTATTTGCTTTGAACCGCAAGCCGACGCACTTGCGT
>CANPZK010000025.1 GCA_947588875.1 uncultured Clostridia bacterium | reverse complement strand
CACCTTGCACTTCTATTTTTCCGCTTAATTTTCTGCGACCCTCTATTATCAGCTTTGACACAGAGAACACCCCTTATTCTAATATATAAAGACGACCGAAACGCATAATCTTTAATATATTATGAAAAAGGGCTATCCTTTGTGAATTAAGCGCGCTTGGGCGCCGTCCGGCGGCGCGGCGAAGCCGCGCGGAAAAACGCGGCGGCGCAGCTTGCTTGCCTGTCCGCAGGGCTTGTCCCCCGCCGCGTTTTTCGCTTCCCCGCGAAGCGGGGAAGCGCCGGACGGCGCATAAGCGCCAAGGCTTTACTCCTTATTTTGCGACGCCCTTTACAACGGTTTTTATAACCGAATATATTCTGTCGTTGGCGTCCACTATCGCCATCTTGCCCGCGTTTTGCGAGTATTCGCTGAGCAGCGCGGGATCGCTGAGTATCTTGACGGCAAGCTCCGTCACCTTATCGCCCGTAAGCTCGCTCTCCTCTATTATAAACGCCGCCTTTGCGTCAACCATAGACATCGCGTTGTGGTACTGGTGATTTTCCGCGACGTTCGGCGAGGGTATGAGTATTGCCGGCTTGCCCTGAACCTGAAGCTCGCTCAGCGTGATCGCGCCCGCGCGGCATATAACGAGATCAGCCGCCGCAAGGCAGGCGGGCATATTATTTATATACTCCCTTATGTCGAGATTCGGGCAGTCGTTCGGCTCTATCCCCTTTTCCCTGAGCAAATCGGGGAACCATTTGCCGTACTGACCGTAGGCGTGTATTATCTGATATTTGCCGTCCTTGCCGCTCCTTGCGATAAGGTCGGCTGTGCCCTCGTTTATTCTTCTGGCTCCGAGGCTTCCGCCAAACGAGAGTATCACAGGCCTTTCGTCAAGCCCGAGCGCCTTCCTTGAGCCCTCCTTCGACGCGGTTATTATCTCGCCTCTGACGGGATTGCCCGTGGTGACGAAATGGCAGTTGTCGCTGAGATATTTCTTTGCGTAGGGGTTTGCGAGCATCACCTTTTGAACGCTCTTTGAGAGCATTTTCGTAGTAACGCCCGGAAAGGCGTTTTGCTCGTGTATGACCGCCGGAATACCGAGCTTTACCGCCGCTCTTATCACGGGGCCGCTGACATATCCCCCTGTTCCGATACATATGTCGGGCTTAAATTCCCTTATTATTTTTTTCGCGTCCGCAGTTGAAGTGACGGCTCTTTTGAGCGTTATTATATTTTCTTTTATCGCCTGCGGCGAAAAGCTCCTTTTGAAGCCCGAAATTTTTATCGTCTTCAAATCAACGCCCGCCTGCGGAACGAGCCTCTCCTCCATTCCGCCCTGCGCCCCTATATACAGGATTACGCTTTTAGGATCCTTATCCTTTATATATCCGGCTATCGCAAGCGCCGGATTGATATGTCCGGCTGTACCTCCGCCCGCAAAAATAACACGCATGGTAATTTCTCCTTGTTTTTATGTTTTTGCTTTCATCATTGCTTTCATTTATAATTTATAATTTATCAGCCCTGCCGCTCGGCTATGAGCTAAACCTTGTTCATATTTGCCGTCCTTGAAATTGAGAGTATTATACCCATTTGTATAAGCATCATTATAAGCGACGAACCGCCGTAGCTGAAAAACGGCAGGCTGATGCCCGTATTCGGGAGCCAGTCGGTTATAACGAATATATTCAGCACCACCTGTATTCCTATCTGCGCGGTAAGTCCCGCCGCAAGCAGAGTTCCGAAGCGGTCCTTCGCCCTCATCGCTATGACAAAGCCTCTCCATATCAAGAGCGCGAACAGAACCAGAACCACAAGCGCTCCTATGAGTCCAAGCTCCTCTACAACTATCGCGAACACAAAATCGTTCTGCGGTTCGGGGAGGTAAAGGTATTTCTGCCTCGACTGCCCGAGCCCGAGTCCCATAAGTCCTCCGGAGCCTATCGCGTAAAGCGAGTTCCTCGTCTGGAAGGTCTGGTCCCACATTGCGTCGTCTATATACTCGAGAGCCTTGCCCCAGCCGTCAAGACGCTCCATGGCGTATCCGAGCTTTCCCGTTACCGCAAGCACGACTACAACCGCCGCTATCAGCGCGCCTATTATAAGGAACCATTTTATTTTGCCTCCGTAGAGAATGACCATAAGTGAAGTGAGTATCGCTATGATAACTATGCCCGAGTAGTGAGGCTCGAAGAACAGCAAAACAGCCGTCAGCACAAATATTATCAGCGGCGGAAGAGCGCCGTATTTAAAGGTGTTCACCCTTTTATGCTGGAAGGCTCCCCAATGCGCCAAAAAGACTATTATCGCAAATTTCATTATTTCCGACGCCTGAATATTGAATATTCCGAAGTCTATCCATCTGTGTATGCCCGTTGACGAAGGAAAGAAAAAAACAGCGAAAAGGAACAAGAAGCCCAAGCCCAAAATCGGCAGAGAGAGCTTTTTCAGATATTCATAATTTACATAAGAAACGACGAACATTATCGCGACGCCTATCAGCGCGAATATGCCCTGCCTGATGAGATAATAGTAGCTGTTGCCCTCGCCGTAGTAGGCTATCGGATAGCTTGCGGAGAACATCATTATTATTCCGCACACGAGCAAGACGATGACAAGTATCATAAACGGCATATCTATGCCTGCCCCGACGCGGAACGCCTTGAGCTTTTTCTTCGGCTTGCCGCGCTCTCTTGCAGAGGGCAGCCGCCTGCCGTGAATGTCCTGAATTGGCACGGCAAAATCGTCCGACATCATATCCGAGCGGCGGGTCCTGTTCCGCGCCGGATCATGCTTTTTTCTCCGATTTATGCCGGAATGTATAAAATCCATTTTTACACCACCGTAACAGATTTGAAGTAATTAAATCAAAATATATCGAACACGGTTATAAGCACCGAGAAGATTCCGCAGAGCGCCGTGAACGCTCCGAACACTATGACTATCTTGACCTCGGACCAGCCGCACATTTCAAAATGATGATGTATAGGGCTCATTTTGAAAAGGCGCTTGCCGTGCGTGAGTTTAAAGTAAGTAACCTGCAAAACAACGGAGAGCATCTCAAGCAGATAAGGCAGGGCTATTATAATAAGAAGGATAGGTCTGTTTATAGCAAAGGCGAGCGCGCATATATAGCCGCCGAGAAAAAGGGAGCCGGTGTCGCCCATGAACACCTTTGCCGGATGAAAGTTCCACAGCAGAAAGCCGAGACAGGAGCCGGCGAGAGCCGAGGACATTATTCCCGTTGAATAATACTTGAACACCGCAGACAGCAGCATAAACGCAAGCGCCGAGAAAAACGCCATCGAGCCTACCAGTCCGTCTATGCCGTCTGAAAGATTCACGGCGTTTACGATTCCGACTATCGCTATCGCCATTATTATCCAGTAGAAAAAGCCGAGATCGAGCTGTCCGATATAAGGTACTACCAGAACGGTGGACGTTCCTAAAATCGCAAGCGTTGCGAGATACGCTATCGCTATGGCGAATTGCAGGAACAGCTTTTGCTTGGCTGTGAGTCCGAGATTCCTTTTCTTGACTACCTTTATATAGTCGTCGATAAATCCGACCGCTCCGTAGGCGCACGCCATAACTACTCCGGCGAGCACTCTGCTCATATCGAGATTCATATTTTCATCGGCTGTAAAAACCGACAAAAGCAAAACTCCGACGAGCGTTACCAAAACGGACGCGGTTATGAACATAAAGCCCCCCATTGTCGGAGTGCCCTGCTTTTTTTCATGCCACTTGGGGCCGTCCTCAAGTATCGTCTGTCCGAATTTAACCTTTCTCAAAAACGGCACGAGCCATTTTCCGATAAGCGCGGAAATTACAAACGACGCTGCCGCGCTTCCGAGTACCCATCCGATATTCATTGTTTCTACCTCCGTTATTTTTATCCATGTTTTACGCTGTACCGTTTTATGTATAGTCTTGGTTCAGCGCTTTTTTACCGGGGCGCGCGTTCGGGCTGCTTCTCTGCGGCGGCGCCCTGCGAGCAGCCCCCCGCAGGGGGGCTGCTCGCCCGCCCGCGTATTTTTATTGCTTTGCTCCGCAATAAAAATACGCGGGCGCGTTCCTCCGCCGGACGGCGGAGGAACGGGGCGCCGCCGCTTCGCAGGGACATTCCCGCGCCCCTACATCACATTGTTGTTCCCGTAATTGGACGAGGTCGTGAACGTGAGCGTGATGACCGTTCCTGCGGATACGGTGCTGCCCGCAGCCTCGCTCTGTAAAAGCACAAGACCGTCGCTCGTCCCCGTAACTCCCGCCACGCTTATATTAAGGTTGTTGTACGACGCGACCATATTCGCCTCGGCAAGGGTAAGCCCCGAAAAGTCCGGAACCTCGACCTCGCTGTTGGTCACCTCGTCAAGGCTCGTGTATAACACCACGGTGCCGCCCTGAGGTATCCTCGTCGATGCTGCCGGAAGCTGCGCCGCAACGGTATCGCCGTCGCCCTTTACAACGCAGGTGTAGCCGTCCGCCTTGACCTGAGCCTCCGCCTCGTCTACCGAAAGCCCGAGGTAGCTGTTCGCGGTCGTGTCCATCTCCTTAAGCTCCTCGTCGGTGTACTGCGTGCTGACCTCTAAGTAAGGCATCACCTCGCCCATTATCTGGGCGAACACCGGAGCCGCAACCGCGCTGCCGTAATAGTTATCGCCAAGCGGTGCGTCAAAGTAAACTATCATGCACACCTTCGGGTCGTCAGCCGGAGCAAAGCCGCAGAAAGACGCGATGTAATCGTCCTGTCCGTCGCCGTTTACGTCGTACTTCTTTTCCGACGTTCCCGTCTTTCCCGCTACGCGGTATCCGGCGACGTACCCGTTTTTCGCGGAGCCCTCGGTTGCGTTCATTTCAAGTATCTCGCTGAGCTTTTCGCAAGTCTCCTTTGATACGACCTGCCGCTTTACGGTCTTGTCGGCGGACTTTACCACGTTGCCGTCAGCGTCCACTATCTGCTTCACTATATATGGCTGGAGCAGCTCGCCGCCGTTTGCGACCGCCGATATAGCCGTGACCATCTGCATAGGAGTCACCGATATGCCCTGTCCGAACGAAGCTATCGCAAGGTCAAGGTCCGAAATATTCGGGAAGAAAATACCGGTCGCCTCGCCGGGCAAATCGACTCCGGTTGGAGCGTTGTATCCAAACGCCTGGAAGTATTCCTTGAATTTTTCCTTTCCGATCCCAGCGCCTATCATCATAAACGCGGGGTTGCAGGAATTGCATATTGCCTGAGCAAAGGTCTGAGTTCCGTGACCGAGAGTGTTATGACAGGATATGCTGTCCGCGCCCTGCACGGGGGTGTAAGAACCGGTGCAGGTGAAGCGCGAATCGTCGTTTACCGTGTTCTCCTCAAG
This sequence comes from uncultured Clostridia bacterium, assembly GCA_947588875.1. GTDB lineage: Bacteria > Bacillota > Clostridia > Oscillospirales > Acutalibacteraceae > UBA7067. Next base: position 15,856 of record CANPZK010000025.1, on the reverse strand, counting down.
CGCCATAGACGCGGTGATTATCTTGAATACGGAGCCTGGGTAATAGGTGTCGCTGACAGCCTTATTCCTCCACTGAGCCGAAAGAGCTTCGCTCTCCGCCTCCTCCTTTTCCTTGCCGACAAGCTTGCTTATTTCTGCTATCGTCGTTTTGTCCGCTATCGTAAACGGGTCGTTGAGGTCATATCCTCCCTCGACCGCAAGCCCGAGGATTGCTCCCGTGTCCACCTCCATCATTATGGCGACGGAGCGGTTATGCACCTTGTTTTCGACGTTGCCCTGTTTAAGGTACTTCTCCATTATGTGCTGTATCGTTTCGTCTATCGTCAGCACAAGGCTGTTGCCGTCAACGGCGTCCACCTTTTGCTCGTACTTAAACGGCATCTCAATGTCGCCGTGCTTTGCGGTCACAAGTCTGCCGGGCGTTCCGCTCAGCTCCTCGTTGTACTGGTATTCAAGTCCGGCAAGCCCCTGGTCGTCGCTGCCGGTGAAGCCTATTACCGAGGACGCAAAATCGTTGTAGGGATAGTATCGCTTGTAGTCCTCCAAAAGCTCCACCACGCCGGTTATATCGTAGTCCTTTTCTATCTTCTCTATAAACTCGAGCACCTTGTCGCGCGTTTCGCTCTCTATCTGGCGCTTTGCGACCGAATAGAAGGTGTTCTCCTTTGTCTTTTCAAACAAGCTCTCCTGGTCTATGCCGAGTATTTCCGACAGTCCCTTTGAGACTATCGTCCTCTCCTTGTCGTTTTCAAAGTTTGCCGGAGAAAGCACCACCTTCCACACCGTTGCGCTCTGAGCGAGTATCTTCCCGTTTGTGTCGTAAATCGAGCCTCGCCGCGCGTTTATGGTTGTGTCCACAAGCTGCTGGTCCACCGCAAGCTGCTGAAGCTCCTGCCCCTGAAACAGGGTGAGCTGCGTGAGCCTGAACGCGGTAGTTCCAAAGCCTATAAGCAATATGAAAAGCATTATGACCATACATCGTCGCATGAGCCTTGATTTGGAACCCTTTGACATCATATTTCCCCTTTCGTCTGTTATGCCTTTTCAATTAATATATACATTTGGCAATATATATGTAAGAGAGCCGTTTGCCCCGTACACATATATATGTCAGAAATATGCGTTATAATTATAGTCGTCAAATTTATCGCAATGATTAATTTCAAATAAACTGTTTTTTAATATAAGCTCTGCCGCGCCGCGTGCAAGGCAAAGCCGCAAAACGCGATTATATGTATGCCGCTTTTCCAAGCTGCCCGAAAAACAAAAAAGCAGACGCTGTCGCCTGCTTTTATCCTGTCGAAAAGAGGGAGGCTCCCGCAATCTGCGGAACGCATATAATTCTCTATCGACAAGCTAAAGCGGACGCGGCGGTCTGCTCCATATGATTTTAATTATAAAGCAGAGCACCGATTCACGCAGAAATCCGTTTTTTCGCTTTTGTCTGCGTGAAGCAAAAGCAAACGGTCGGTCAGGCAAATGAAACGCCGAAAATTAATCCCCATTAATTTTGAGGGGCGAGCCCTTTTTTCAGCAAAAAGCGACAATAGTCCAAAATAGCAAAAAAGGCTGCAACAATACAAATCAGTGACCGGTTTACTATTTGTAATAAGTTAAACTTTTGTCACCGATTTGTATACGGGGCAGCGCCCCGTGTTACAACCGCTAATATAATTCATTTTTTTGCACCGCAAGGATATCAGGACCACAGGCTCGCAAAAGCCTGCGCTATGGATTCAAATATATTTGAACCCTCCTCCTGCGCGACCTCCGCCTTATCGCCCTGAGATAAGCTTATGTATTCCTTTTGGTAGCTGTCCGCCTTGCTCATGCCGAGCTTTGACTCGGCATATTCCTCAACCTCAGCCGTTGAAAGCTTTGAATCGACCTTCATCTGAAGCTGCGTATATAGGCTCTCCTGATCGGATAGGTCTGCGGCGGCATTGTTGATTTTCTGGTTAAGCTCGGTGAGCTGAACCTGTCCGTGAATAATGAACGCAACGGTAGCCGTTATGATTGCGCCCAATAAAACGCCCGTGAAAATCTTTGCCGGACCTCTTTTTGCTCTGCTGTTTTTTATTAAATCCTCTTCAGGTAAGCTAACTACGTTATGTCTTCTTCTGGGTACTCGTTTTTGTTCTTCGAGTCTCTCAGCCGTTGTCTCAAAGAGGCTGATATCGTAGGCGACGCTTCTTCCGTCTAAAGCCATAATTTTACACCTCTGATTACTGAATCACTCACCCCTCTGTTTCCGAGAGGGCGACTGAAAATCCGTAAATATTTTGTTGTTTTTTGTCGGCCCGAAACACGCTTGTACTATTAAAACGCCGAAATTTTTCTAACAAATGTTTCCAATATACCTTGTAACTAATTTGTAACTACTGCTGAATATGCCATTAAAATCATCGATTCAACACATTACATACTATTTACTACATCTTGGAGTGAAATTTTGAAAAATTCATCTTTATTTCACTACATATAGTTTACTACTTTCTGTAATAAATGTCAAAGACTATTTTCGATAATTTACAAGATTGTTACAATTTCTCAAAACATCTTAATTTCGCGCTTCTGCTTCGGGGATTTTTGTCTAATTCCTCCAAAGATGGCTCCACCGGCTTGCGAAAAACAAGCCTGCCCTTGGGCTTATTCCCGCATACGCATACGGGAAAGTCTTTTGGACAGGTGCAGCCCCTGCACCACGACGCCATTTTTTGCTTTACGATCCTGTCTTCAAGCGAATGAAAGGTTATGACGGCAAGCCGTCCGCCGGAGGATAAAATCGAAAACGCCGAGTCAAGTCCCTCTTCAAGCCTTTGAAGCTCGCCGTTTACGGCGATTCTGAGCGCCTGAAAGGTCTTTCTTGCCGGATGTCCGTCCCGTCTTTTTGCCGCCGGAACCGAATTGCTGACTATCTCGGCAAGTTGGAGGGTAGTTTCGATCCTTCCGCTTTCCCTCGCCTTGACTATGCCGGAGGCTATTGAACGGGCGAATTTCTCCTCGCCGTAACGGAATATTATATCCGATAGCTCCCGTGCGCTCAATTCGTTGACTAAATCGGCCGCGGTCCTTCCTTTTTGACTCATGCGCATATCAAGCGGCGCGTCGCTGTGATACGAAAAGCCTCTCTTCGGCGTATCAAGCTGCGGCGAGGATACGCCTATGTCGAGCAGTACGCCGTCTGCGCTCCCGACTCCGAGCGAGGATACGACCTCTCTCATACGGCTGAAGTTCGAGCTTACGATAACGGAGCGGTTGTCGTCTCCGAATCGTTTCGTCACAGCCTCAATAGCGGTCGGATCCTGATCGATCAGTATGAGCTTTCCGTTTGGTCCGAGCTTTTCAAGTATTTTTGCCGAATGACCTCCGCCGCCTGCCGTGCCGTCAATGTAAATACCGTTCGGTTTTACGTTCAGCGCGCCGACAGTTTCGTCAAGCAATACGGGTATATGCGAAAACTCCATTTTATCGCCCCTTAAAAAGTGATATCCTGCATCAGCTCCGCAATATCCTCCGCCGAAACGCTCGACGAGATCTCGTTCCACTTGTCGCTGCTCCAGATCTCAACCTGCTTTCCTGCCCCGACGATGGTTACTTCCTTTTTTATTCCCGCGAACAATCTCAGCTCCTCCTGTATGAGGAACCTGCCCTGCGAGTTGGGAGTTACCTCGTCCGCTCCGGCAAAGAAAAAGCGGGAAAGCGCGTCCGCCTTCGGCATCGGCCTTGAGGCTATTTGATCGACAAGCGCTCCCCATCTTTCGGCGGGCATCGCCAAAAGACAGCCGCTCAGACCTTTTGTGACATAGAAAGTTTCGCCCAGCTCCTCGCGGAACTTGGCAGGCATTATAATTCTGCTTTTAGGATCAAGGTTATGCCTGTATGTTCCGATAAACACAACGCCACTTCCATGTCATAAAAATAAAATTTGCGCCATTTCGTGTCACAAGGTGACATTCGCTGTCACCTGATGAACCTATTATATGATATTTTTCGGCAAGTTGCAAGTATTTTTGATATTTATTCGGATACGGCTTTGCAATTTATGTTATTTATTACTAAATTAATTTGAGTTTTATTCAGATACAAGATATAGAAAAACATAAATAAAAACACACAAAATAGACTTTTAGTTTATTTTTTATTTTCTTTCAAAGAAAGAACAGCAAAATATTTGCGGAAACAAAATTGTTATTTTTTAAATTTGGAGAAAAAATTTTGTAGGATTGCACAAGAATTTTATTCCCTCTTATTTATGGCTACAAAGAAGATATTGTCACGCTCACCGGGCGCCGCGATGGTATCCTTCGACCGCTCGGTGCGAACGCCTAAGTCCCCGGCGGCGACCGGCGCGGCGCAGCCGCGCGGGAAAAACGCGGCTTAACGAACGCTGAGCGCCGCCGCAGAATTTTTGCCGCCGCGTTTTTCCGTAAAATTTCCGCGGAGCGGAAATTTTACGGTCGCCGCCGGGTATTTGAATTTTACAAATTGTATTTGCGGCGCCCCTTTTACAAAAATATATACTCTCGGTATATCACACGCCCAAAGAAAAAGCGCACAGACCGCTGCGCGCTAATCCATCTTAAATTATTTAATTTCCGCTTCTCTGCGTGTTCTTCAAACCGGCACGCGCTTTCTTCAGCTCGTTCACCTGCGCGGTCATAAGCTCGTCCGTTCTCGCCATAAGATCGTCAATATAGGAATTTGCCGCCTTGCGCAGCTCCTTGGATTTCGTCTGAGCGTCGTTTATGATCTCATTTGCCTCCGCCTGCGCCTGACGTACTATTTCATGCTGGTTTACAAGAGACTTTTTTCTTTCCTCGGCGTTGCGTATGATCTGCTCCGCCTCCTTCTTGGCGTCAGCTATTATCTGGGTCCTGTCGGCAACTATCGCCTTTGCCTGACGAACCTCCTGCGGCAGATTGTCGTCAATGTCGTCAAGAATATCCTTTACGTGATCAGCCTCAATAATGATCTTTCCTCCCGAAAACGGCATATTTTTGGCGTCGCCGATAACCTCACGCAATTCTTCAATAAGCTCTTCAACTCTCATTGTTTTCATTCCTTTCCTCGGGCCAAACGACCCCTCTAAATAATATATTAATGTATTAATGCTTTGGAAATGACGCTTGTCTTATTTATTGGACAGCCTTTTTTCGATCTCGCCTCGGATACATTCCGGAACAAAGCTCGTTATATCTCCCCCAAGACTTGCAACCTGCTTTACTATGCTTGAGCTGAGATACATATTTTCCGCGCTTGTAGTCAGGAAAACGGTTTCAAGCTCGGGATTGAGCTTTTTATTTGTCAGCGACATCTGAAATTCATACTCAAAGTCAGACACAGCCCTAAGACCCTTTACGACTGCGGTAGCGTTACGCTGCTTTGCGTATTCCGCAAGAAGCCCGTCAAATCCTACCACCTCAATGTTGTCAAGATCGCCAATCGCTTTTTTTAAGAGCGATATTCTCTCATCAATCGTAAAGCTCGGCTGCTTGCTGAGGTTCACCATGACAGCCACGATAACGTGGTCGAACATCTTTGACGCTCTGCTGATTATATCAATATGTCCAACCGTTACGGGATCAAAGCTCCCCGGGCATATAACTGTCTGCTTCATAGGCACTCATCCTTGACACAATATACGCTTATTTTAATTTTACCATAGTGATAATTTCTGTCAAGTGTAAAATTACCGATTTTTTCAAATAATTCTTCTTTTAGTGGACTTTCACAAATAATCAGTCCGCCTTTGTTCATATTGTCCGCAACGGTGGGGAGAACCTCCTGCAAAATTCCCGTGCCGTACGGCGGGTCAAGAAACGCCAAATCAAACATTTCGGCGTTTGCACTCAGGAAGGCTCCGGCGTCGGTGTTGAGCACCACCGCCCTGTCCTCCACTCCGGCGGCGGCTATATTATTCCTTATAACCCGCACGCTTCGGCTGCTTCTGTCGATGAAAACCGCCTGCTTCGCGCCTCGGCTGAGAGCCTCTATTCCCATTTGACCGGAGCCTGCGAAAAGGTCGAGAAAGCGTCTGCCCTCTATATTGAATTGGATTATATTAAAAACGGATTCCTTGACCTTATCGGTAGTCGGCCGGACGTCGCTGCCCTCGAGGGATTCGAGGCGTCTGCCCCGCGCCGAGCCGGAAATAACTCTCATCAAATCACCTGAACTAAGAATATTAAAAAATATTTTTGCCTGTGCGGCTTTCTTTAATATTAATACCTCCGGCGAGGTCAGCAATCTAAACGAGACATCGCCATAGAAAAGTATTATGTTTAAATTGTAACAAAAAATATCTAATTAGTCAATGGAAATAATTATAGACCGCGTTTGCGGCGTTGACATTCATGGTAGGAGCGTCGATGAGCTCCTGCAAATCGGCGTTCTTTATATTCTTTATGCTCCCGAAATGCTTGAGCAAAGCCTTAGCCCGCTTTTCGCCTATCCCCTCTATATCGGTCAGCGAGCTTTTTATCGACGACGATTTTCTGCGCGCCCTGTGGTAAGCTATTGCGTATCTGTGTACCTCCTCCTGAATATTGGACACCAGCGTAAACGCGCTTCTTTTTGAGGTTATTTCTATCTCCTCTCTGCCGTCGGTTATAGCCCTCGTCTTGTGCTTGCCGTCCTTGACCATACCGAAAACGGGAAGCTCTATATTCATCTCGCGCAGCACCTGCATTACGGCGCTGTGCTGCCCCTTGCCGCCGTCAAGGAGTATGAGGTCAGGCATAATTCCAAAGGTGTTGCCGTCGTCCCTATGCGCGGCGTATTCTTCAAACCTGCGCCTGATGACCTCGCTCATCGAGGCGTAGTCGTCCTGCCCCGCGACCGTTTTTATCTTAAATCTTCTGTACGCTTTTTTGTACGGTCTGCCTTTTCTGAACACCACCATGCCCGCGACGTTCTCATCTCCCATAAGGTTTGAAATATCGTAGGATTCAATATAGTCCGGCGCGCTGTCAAGTCCGAGTATCTGCGCAAGCTCTATGAGGGCGCTCTCCTCTTTTGCGGTAACTCCCCTCTTTTGCGCTATCTGTTCGGTCGCGTTCTTACGGCACATCTGCGCGAGCTTGAGCTGCTCGCCCTTTTGCGGCACGGTTATCTGCACCCTTTTTCCGGCTTGCGACGATAACCACTGCTCGAGTATCTCGGCGTCCTCGCACTCGCTGTCGAGCGTGACGCGCGGCGGTATCTTACCCCTTAGCTGATAGTACCGCTCTATAAATTCAGTTCGCGCCTTGGGAGTGTCCTCGACGTCGCTCAATATGAAATTTTCACGATCGTAGAGCCTCCCGCCCTCAAAGCGGAACACCTCAAAGCAGCCCGACTCGCCGTTGCAGGCAAGCGCTATGACGTCCTGCTCCGGCACGTTTGTCGCCACCACGCGCTGCCTTTCCCCCACTCGCTTCACAGCGTTTATCCTGTCCCTGATTCTCGCCGCTTTTTCAAACTCGAGGTTTTCCGCCGCCGCGTTCATCTCGTCGGTCAGGGCTTTTATCGACGCCTTGCCTCCGTTCTTTAAAAACTCAACCGCGTCGGCGAAATTCGCGTTGTACTCTTTAACGGACACTCTGCCCGTGCACGGCGCACAGCACTGCTTTATATAATAATTAAGACACGGCCTCGATTTTCCGAAATCTCTCGGGAATGATTTTCCGCATACCGGCAGCATAAAAATCTTCTGTGCCTGATCCACCGCGTTTTTGACATAATAGTGGCTCATATATGGACCGAGGTACTGCGCGGTCGCGTCGTTATTGTTTTTCTCCGCACTTATTCTTCCCCAGTCGCCCTTTGTTATCTTGATGTAGGCATATCCCTTGTCGTCTTTAAGGAGAATGTTGTATTTAGGCTTATGCTGCTTGATAAGGCTGCATTCGAGCACAAGCGCCTCAAACTCGGAGGTAGTGATTATATATTCAAAATGGTCGACATTCTCGACCATGCGGCGCACCTTGCTGCCGTGGTTGTTCTGCGAGCCGAAATATTGGCTCACGCGGTTGCGCAGCGCCTTCGCCTTCCCTATATATATTATCTTGTCCGCCGAGTTTTTCATTATATACACTCCCGGCTCGAGCGGGAGCTTCATCGCTCTTTCCCTAAGCTCCGGCAGCTTTTCGTTCACCGTTTGTCGCCTCCAGACAATTTGTAAAAGATTGTTTGAAAATTTAAAAAGCGGACAGAGGAAACCTCTGTCCGCTCACACATCGTTAAAGAATTACTCAGAAAAGCCGGATTCGACAAGCTTTACAAGATCCTCAACCGCCTGCTGTTCGTCGGCGCCGTCTGCAATAATCTTAATCGTAGTGCCGCCGACAATTCCGAGTGAAAGAACGCCGAGAAGACTCTTTGCATTAACTCTTCTCTCCTCTTTTTCAACCCAGATAGAAGACCTGTACTCGTTCGCTTTCTGAATAAAGAAAGTTGCCGGACGAGCGTGCAAACCAACCTGATTCTGAACCTCAACATCTTTTACGAACATTTCAATCTCTCCTCTAAAATAATTCTCCAGATTGCCCACGTTTGACTATGCTACACAATCACACATTAGGTCTTAAACAATAATCAAAACCTACTGCTAATCTTAATACCTATTATAACACACTCGATTTTCTCGTCAATATGATTTTTATATTTTCGGTTTGATGAACTATCAAAATAGTTGTTTTCGAGGTAGTATTTGTGCATATTAAATAAAATTCGAGAAAAAAACTGTTTTTATGCACGGCTTATTTTTCCATATCAGAATTAATCTGAGGATTTTTCAAGAAATTCATTAAATTTTTTCATGTCAGCTTCTGAGATTTCAGCTAATTTATACATATCCGGCCGCTTCTCTTTAGTCCTTTTTATCGACTGCATTCGCCTCCAGTCGCTTATATTTTTGTGGTGGCCGCTCAAAAGCACCTCCGGCACCTCTCTCCCGCGCCACTCAGACGGCTTTGTATACTGCGGATATTCAAGCAGTCCGGAGTAGTGGCTCTCGTCGGTAAAGCACTCCTCCTCCGACAGCACCCCCGGCACCATACGGCACAGCGCGTCGGCATAAACGCAGGCGGGCAGCTCGCCGCCTGTCAGCACATAGTCGCCTATTGAAATCTCCTCGTCGATAAGCTCCTCTATCACGCGCTCGTCCGTGCCCTCGTAATGTCCGCACAATATACATATATTCTCGTACCGCTCCGCCGTTTCCTTCAGCAGGCTCTGATCGAGCACCCTGCCCTGCGGCGACATATAAACAAAGTGGGGTCTTGCTCCGAGCTTTGCGCATATATCCTCAAAGCAAAGCGCGATGGGCTCCGCCTTCAGCACCATTCCCATGCCGCCGCCGTATGGGGTATCGTCGACTCGCTTATGCTTATCGAAGGCATAGTCTCTGAGCTGATGCGTTTCGAGAGTTATTATTCCGTTTTTCACCGCTCTCCCTATTATGCTTTCATTCAGCGCCGCCATACACATTTCGGGAAACAATGTTATTATGTCAATCCTCATCGTCAAAAATTCCTTTCATCGGTTCTATGAGGATCTCGCCCGAAAAAACGTCCACGGATTTAACGACATCGGGTATTACGGGTATCAAAAATTTGCGATTTTGCTTGTCCGTTATTTCGTACACATCATTCGCTCCTGTTTTGAAAACATCGCTTATTATGCCGTATTCGCGCTTATCAGTTGCGTTGAGCACTCTACATTCCATTAAGTCCTGAATATAGTACTCTCCCTTCGGCAGATTTACGTCGTCCCTGTTCATATACAAGACCCTTCCGCGCAGCTCGTCCGCCTGCTCGACTGTATCCACTCCTTTTATTTTTGCAATTATCATTCTTTTATGCGGCCGCGAGGAAATGGAAATTTTTGTCTTTCCGTTGTCGAAGTACAGCTCCTTGAGCTTTGCGAAAAACTGCGGCGAGTCGCACCACGGCTCGATCCTCAATTCGCCCTTTATTCCGTGGGTAGAAACTATCTTACCTATCTCCAAAAAGTTCTTTATCATTTGTTTCTCCTTATCTGTCGTTTTGTTCCCGGGCTGTCGCGCATCGCGTTTTCACTCTGTGCGGACGGGGAGGTTTCGGGCGGCGCCCGGCGCGGCGCAGCCGCGCCGGAAAAACGCGGCGGCGCAAGAGTGGCTCTCATCGGGGCAGCCTTCCCCGAGAGCCGCCGCGTTTTTGGGCAAATTTCCGCCGCAGGCGGAAATTTGCGGGCGCCGCCCGAAGTTCAGTCTCCCGCACAACTCCTAATGGATTGCGGCGACAGCCCTCCAATCGCCGCGCGCTGTTGTTTTATCATATTTTATCACATTTATATTTTTTTACAATCCCCAACTTTTCTCCTCCCTTTATTTACAAAAGCGCCGTGATTTTGTATAATTATCTCACAGTATAAAATCAGCCGCCGCGCCTTTTCTTCCATAATTTTACTCGTTTCATTCTACATTTTACCACCGTTATTTTTATCATCGCCGCGTATAATGATATTGAAGCTTCATTTTAAAATTTTGGGGGATTGGCTATGGATGCTTTAGACGCGTGGAATACCTTTTTATCCACCGGAAGCGTGCTTGACTATCTTGCATATGCGTCTATCCACGACAAGGAAATGGCGGACGGCAACAACAAAGATACAGAGCTTTCGGAGGACGAGTATGAATCTGAGTACGGACGGTCTGATAATCAAGGAACAAAATATTGGTGAAAACGGTCGTCTTGTAACTGTTTTAAGCAGAGAGCATGGGATTTTCCGCGCCTTTGTCAAGAATGCCGGCAGTATCAAAAGCGCAAAGGGCGCGGCGACAAGACTGCTTTGCTACTCCCGACTCAACGTGTTCAAGGGTCGGGAGTCGTACATAATAGACGACGCGGCGTGCAAGGAGATGTTCCTGCCGCTGAGAAGCGACGTTGTGAGAATGTCGCTCGCGCAGTATTTCTGTGAGCTGTCGCTCTGCTTCTTCCCTGAGGAGCTGCCGTGCGGCGACGGGCTGCGCCTCATGCTCAATTCGCTTTATATTCTCTCGAAAAACTCAAAGCCGCTGTCTCTTATAAAGGCGGCGACCGAGATGCGGCTGATGGCGATATGCGGATATATGCCGGATCTCGTGTGCTGTCACGAATGTAAAAAATACGAGGACGAAAATATGCGTTTCTACCCGCGCGGCGGCATATTGCTATGCTCAGACTGCTTTGACAAGGGCGAGGGGCAGTCGCTGAATACCGGACTCGGTGTGACGGCGGCGCTTCGCCATTCGATATACGCGCCGCTCGAAAGGCTGTATTCGTTCTCCCTGTCGGGCGACGGAGGGGAGCTGTTTGAACTCGCGGCGGAGGAATATCTGCTGTCGCTGTCGGAGCGGAGCTTTAAAACGCTTGATTTTTACAAAACGATAAGATAACGGAGCAATAAATGAACAGACATTTAAAGACGTTGGAGCTTGATAAAATTTTAAATATGCTCGCAAACGAATCGTCGTGCGAGGAAACAAAGGAGCTTGCCCTTGCCCTGCGGCCGCAGAACACGCTCGACCATGTTCTGCCGCTGTTAAAGGAAACCGAGGACGCGTACATACTCAGCGGCAGGTTCGGCTCGCCGTCGTTCGGCGGCGTAAAGGACGTATCGAATCAGCTTGCGAGGGCGGCGGCGGGAGGAATGCTTTCTGCGCCGGAGCTTCTGCGAATCGCGGAGGTACTGCGGGTCGTCCGCGGGGTGAAGCAGTGGAGGGACAAGTGCGCCTCGGTCGAGAGCGTACTCGACCGCCGCTTTCAAGGGCTTTTGACTAACAAATTCCTTGAGGACGCTATAACCGGCGCGATAATATCCGAGGACGAAATATCAGACAAGGCGTCGCCTGCGCTGAGCGAGATAAGGCGGAAAATCAAAAACGCCGAGCAAAAGGCGCGGGACGTGCTGAACAAAATAATCCGCTCCGCGTCATACAAGAAATATTTGCAGGACGCAATAATAACTACGCGCGACGGTCGCTACGTCGTGCCGGTCAAGGCGGAATGTCGGGGAAGCGTGAGCGGCCTCGTGCATGACACCTCATCGAGCGGCTCTACGATATTTGTAGAGCCGATGGGGGTAGTTGAGGCGAACAACGAGATAAGGGTTTTGCAGTCGCGTGAGGAAGCCGAGATAGAGCGAATCCTTATGGAGCTGTCCTCGAACGTCGGCGGCTTCGCGCGGCAGATCTCGGACAACTACAATATACTGATACAGCTTGATTTCATCTTTGCGAAATCCTCTCTCGCCTACAAAATGAAAGCCTCGGTTCCTATAATGAACGACGATGGGATAATAGACTTAAAAAAAGCCCGTCACCCGCTGATAGATTCAAGGAGTGTCGTGCCTATCGACATTCACCTCGGCGACGATTTTTCCACCCTCGTCATCACCGGCCCCAACACCGGCGGAAAGACGGTGACTCTTAAAACGATCGGCCTGCTTACCCTTATGGCTATGTGCGGACTTATGATACCGGCGGGCGACAACAGCCGTCTTTCCGTATTCAGCCATATACTCGCCGACATAGGCGACGAGCAGAGCATTGAGCAGAGCCTCTCCACCTTTTCGGCTCACATGACCAACATATCGAATATACTTAAAACCGCCGACAACGGCAGTCTCGCTCTTATAGACGAGCTTGGAGCCGGAACCGACCCGGTCGAGGGCGCCGCACTCGCGACAGCCATACTCGAGCGGTTAAGCTCGCTAGGAGCCGTCACCGCCGCCACCACCCACTACGCCGAGCTGAAGGCATACGCTCTCAACACTAAGGGCGTTGAAAACGCCTGCTGTGAATTTGACGTCGCCACATTAAAGCCGACGTACAAGCTCTCGATAGGAGTGCCCGGACGTTCAAACGCCTTTGCAATATCAAAGCGGCTCGGCATAGACGACGACATAATCGAGCGCTCAAAAAAGCTCGTTTCGCGCGAGGACAGAAAGTTTGAGAGCGTAGTCCGCAACCTTGAAAAAAAGCGCGCCGCCCTCGAGGCTCAGTTAAAGAGCGCCGAGGAAAAGACGGCTCTTGCGCAGGCTAAATTCGAGGACGCAGAGAAAAGGGCTGAAAAAGTAAAACGGCAAAACGAGGCTGAAATTCAGCGTGCAAGGGACGAGGCGGCGCAGATAGTCGCAAGGACGCGAGCCGCCGCTCAGGAGCTAATGGACAGCATAGAAAAAGCTCGGCGGGAGAAGAAGCTCTCGGACGAGAACAAGGCAATGCTCCGCTCGCAGATTAAGGGCATAGAAAGCACAGCCGATCCGGTAAATACAGCTCAGGCTGAGGAATACCGCCTGCCCCGCAAGCTCAAGCCCGGCGACAGCGTTTTAATTTTCGACTTAGACAAAAAGGCCACTGTACTTGAGATAAACCCCGACGGCAAGACCGCTCTTGTTCAGGCGGGGATAATCAAGACCAGAGCCGACATAAGCAATCTTCGGCTTATAGAGGAGCAAAAGACCGGCAAGTCCAAAAAACAGCCTCCGCTCGGCAGAACCGTCACCCGTCAGACCGACGTTCGGGCTGTGACCGAGGTCGATTTAAGGGGTATGACCGCAATCGAGGCTATCATGGAGCTTGAAAGCGCCATCGACTCGGCAATACTCTCCGGCGTAAATCAAATAACCATAATTCACGGCAAGGGCACCGGCGTACTCAGGCGAGAGGTACACTCCTTTTTAAAATCCTGCAAGCCCGTCAAGAGCTTCCGGCTCGGAACCTTCGGTGAGGGCGAAAGCGGGGTCACTATTGCCGACCTAAAATAAAAAAGCAAGGAGGAGCGGCTGCTCCTCCTTTACCTCTATGCTCCCGTTGACCGCAGTCAATGCTGCTTGGCAGCAGCTTGACTGCTACTTTATATTTTTTCTATTTGCAGGGGGAACTGGCGTTCCCCCTGCACCCCCGCCTTTTGCTCAAGGGCTTTTGCTTGATAAAGCCTTTATACACATAATTTATTTTACTCGCAGATAGCTAAACTGAAATAATATTCTTTGAAGAAAAAATAAATTTAAAGGAGAGTGGCTGCTCCTCCTTTACCTCTATGCTCTTGCCTTTTGCAAATATAATTTTATTTTTGGATTTGCGCCCAAAGGGCGCTCTCGTTGACCGCAGCTTTACCGACTTGCGCCGGTAAAGCTGCTGCTTTAATATTAGGTTATTTTGGGGGAGCTAACGCTCCCCCAATCCCCCACTTTCTCGCACAAAGGTTTATCTTCAATTTACCTAACTTCGCCGTTCCCAAGCTCCGCCTTTCGCTCAAAGGCTTTTGCTTGATAAAGCCTTTATACACGTAATTTATTTTACTCGCAAGGAGCAGAGCTAAAATAATATTCTTTGAACGAAAAATAAATTTAAAAGGGGAGCGGCGGCTGCTCCTCCTTTGACCTCTATGCTCTTGCCTTTTGCAAATATAATTTTATTTTTGGGTTTGCGCCCCATAAGGGCGCGCTCGTTGACCGCAGCTTTACCGACTTGCGCCGGTAAAGCTGCTACTTTTTATTTAGAATAGTTTTCAAAGGGGCTTGCAGCCCCTTTGAAACCCTGCCGCTCGCTCAAGGAATATTATTTTTTATTTCTACCCTCTGCGACGAAAATAATTTGTGGGCAAGAGGGGGCGTGCGGGGGAGCAAAGCTCCCCCGCATAAAACCTAATTTCAAAGCAGCAGTCAAGCTGCTTTGCAGCGGCGACTGCGGTCGGCGAGCGGCGAGCGGCAAGCGGTATGGCAGCACGGCGCAAGGCGGCATGGCGGCGGTCGGCGAGCGGCGAGCGGCATGGCGGCGGTATTAGGGCGCAGCCCAAAACAAAACAAACTATTTCAACAGCGACGACAGCCAAGAGTCGAGCGAGCCGAGTATTATATCGGCGACGCTCGTCGTTTTTAATCTTATGCCGTCCTCAAGCGGCTTTATGCTCTCGACGTCTATTTCAATCTTTTGAGAAAAAATTTCAAAGGCGTAATCCGACGATATGTATATGTCGGAGCCGTCGCGCCTGATGTATTCGAGCGAATCGGCAAGACTGCTGTCGCTGAAAGCATAATTCATCATCAAATCGGGAGGGAGCGGAAGTCCGCCGAGCTTAGCGGACGTAACGCTCAGCTTTATTTCGTGGTTTTTTATCTCGTCGTCAATTTCAAATTCGGCTGAAATCTCGTATGTGTGACCCCCTATGTCCGCCATAGCGTAAAGCTCGCAAGGGCGGTCGCTGTGAGCGTAAATTGCCGCGTCCTTGAGCTTTTGCGGCTTTTCAGGGCTTTTTTCCTCATTGTCGATGAGATATGCTATAAACGAATTTAAATCTTCGTTTGAGATGTCCGCCGGTTCGCCCTTTACAGCCGATACGACAATATTTTCTATTAAAACGCTGTCAGGCTCGGCCCCGAATTTATCGCTGTTAGGCGTCTGATACGCCAAAATGACAACGGCAGCCGCGCCTGCGGCGAGCAAAACGAGTATTGCCGCGATAATGATTATCGCGTTGCGCAGAGCGTGACTCTTTTTCTTTTTCGTAGGCTCGTTCCCGTCGAAGCTGTCGCCGTAGCCCTCGTATGAACGATTGACGTCGATGTTTGTTTTCATTTTAAAATTCCTCTCTTAATTTTGTGAGCCGTAAGCCCTCGCCCACAGCAAATATCTTTACGGAGTAAGCAGCAGCCGTGCCGCCGCAAGGCGGCATGACTGCTGTCAACAAGAAAATAATTTTATTTTTTGGCTTGCGCCCAAAGGGCGCGCTCGTTGACCGCAGCTTTACCGACTTGCGCCGGTAAAGCTGCTACTTTAATATTAGGTTATTTTGGGGGAGCTAACGCTCCCCCAATCCCCCACTTTCTCGCACAAAGGTTTATCTTCAAT
>CANPZK010000024.1 GCA_947588875.1 uncultured Clostridia bacterium | reverse complement strand
GTTATTCCCTCTATCGCGCAGACCGAGCCGTTCAGGTTCCACTGAATGTCGCCGCTCGGGTTTCCGTCGAGGTCTACATACTGAGTCGCTATCTGGCCGTTTTCCGAAAGAGCCCTCACGGTCTGCTCGTCGGCGACAAAGCGGCCCTCGCCGTGCGACACCGGAACGGCGAATACGTCGCCTGCGTTTACGCCCGAAAGCCAAGGCGATTTCACGGAGGTAATCCTCGTGTAAGCCATATGCGAGATATGCCTGCCTATCGTGTTGAACGTGAGAGTCGGGTCGCCGTCCTTTATGTCGGTTATTTTGCCGAAAGGCACAAGTCCGAGCTTTATAAGAGCCTGGAAGCCGTTGCATATGCCGAGCATAAGACCGTCGCGAGCCTCGAGCAAATCTGTAACAGCCTGAGCTATTCTCGGATTGCGGAAGGCGGTCGCGATAAATTTGCCGGAGCCCTCCGGCTCGTCTCCGCCGCTGAAGCCGCCCGGGAACATAATTATCTGCGAGCGCCTTATCAGCTTTTCCATCTCGTCTATCGTTTCCTCAATGTCCGAGGGCTTTAAATTCTTTACTATAAGGAGCTGCGGCTGTGCGCCCGCCTTTTCAAACGCCCTCGCGGTGTCGACCTCGCAGTTCGTTCCCGGGAATACAGGAATAAACACGGTCGGCTTCGCGGTCTTTATCGCCGGAGCCTTCGCGCTGCGCTGCGTATAAAGCGGAGCGTCCACAGTTATGCTCGGGCATTCCGCCTTTGTCGGGAACACCTTTTCGAGCTTGCTTGTCCAAAGCTCTATAAGCTCGTCTATATCAAGCCTTGCGGATACTATGTCTATCACAGGCTCCTCCATGGTCGTGCCGAGGTTGTAATACAAAAATCCGTCCGCCTCGCCGTCGTCCGCCATTTCAAGTATGAGCGAGCCGCTGAGCGGAGCGAACATCTCCCGCTTTGTCAGCTCGTGGTCGAATTTGAATCCGAGCTTGTTGCCGAAGCACATCTTGCAAACCTGAGCGGCCGCGCCGCCCTCCTTGACAACGCCCGCGCTCAGCACTCTGCCCTGCTCCATAAGCTCGTGTACCCTTTGGTACATCTCCTTTACATGACACCAAATCGGCATGGCGGTTTTGTCGTCCTCCGGCAGAGGCACATATATTACCCTTGAGCCGGCTTTTTTAAATTCGGAGGATATGGTCTTTGAAGCCTTGGTCATCGCCACGGCGAAGCTGACGAGAGTCGGCGGAACGTCAAGCTGTTCAAACGAGCCGCTCATGCTGTCCTTGCCGCCTATCGACGGAACGCCCATCTCTATCTGCGCCGTCATGGCTCCGAGCAGAGCGGCGGCGGGCTTGCCCCAACGCTGAGGCTTGTCGTGCAGTCTTTCAAAATATTCCTGGAAGGTAAGTCTTGCCTTTAGCGGGTCCGCGCCTATCGCCAACAGCTTTGACATCGACTCCAAAACGGCGTAAGCCGAGCCGTGGAACGGGCTCCAGCGGGAGGTTCCGGGTATATAGCCGAAGCTCATCGCGGTCGCGTCGTCCGTTTCTCCCTTTTCAAGCGGCAGCTTTGCCGCCATAGCCTCGTTGGGAGTGAGCTGATATTTGCCGCCGAACGGCATATTTACAGTAGCTGCGCCGATGCTCGAATCAAATCTTTCGGCAAGGCCTATCTGCGAGCAGACCTCAAGGCGCGTAAGATTCGCCTTAAACGCCTCCTCGGCGCTCATACCCTCGAGGGCCTTTGGAACGCCCGTTCTGTATCTGTCGTTCTCGTCGGGAGCCGTTATATACGCGCTCGCCACCTGAGTAACGCCGTTTGTATTCAAAAATTCACGGCTGAGGCTTACAATAGTGTCGCCGCGCCAGTTCATGGTGAGCCTTGGGTTCTCGGACACCACGGCGACCGCCGTCGCCTCGAGGTTTTCTCCCCTCGCGAGGGAGATAAATTCCTCTGCGTCGCCCTTGTCGAGCACGACAGCCATTCTCTCCTGCGACTCCGATATGGCAAGCTCCGTGCCGTCGAGTCCCTCGTACTTTTTCGTCACCCGGTCGAGGTCTATATCCAAGCCGTCTGCAAGCTCGCCTATCGCAACGCATACGCCGCCCGCGCCGAAGTCGTTGCAGCGCTTTATCATATTCGCGACCCTCTTATCCCTGAAGAGCCGCTGTATCTTTCTCTCCGTCGGGGGGTTGCCCTTTTGAACCTCCGCTCCGCAGGTCTCTATCGACTGCTCGGTGTGAGCCTTTGACGAGCCTGTTGCTCCTCCGCAGCCGTCGCGCCCCGTCGCTCCGCCGAGCAGGACTATAACGTCGCCGGGCGCGGGAACCTCTCTTATTACATTTTCCTTTGGAGAAGCGCCTATAACGGCTCCTATCTCCATTCTCTTTGCGGCGTAGCCCGGGTCGTAAAGCTCGGTCACCTGGCCTGTGGCAAGTCCTATCTGGTTGCCATATGAGCTGTATCCCGCCGCCGCGCCGGTGGTTATCTTTCTTGTGGGCAGCTTGCCGTGCATCGTGTCCTTAAACGGTATCGTCGGGTCGCCCGAGCCGGTCACGCGCATAGCCTGATATACATAAGCTCTGCCCGAAAGCGGATCTCTTATCGCGCCGCCAAGGCAGGTCGCCGCGCCGCCGAACGGCTCGATCTCGGTCGGGTGATTATGCGTTTCGTTTTTAAACTGCACGAGCCATTGCTCCGTTTTGCCGTCTATCGTCACCGGCACCTCTATCGAGCAGGCGTTTATCTCCTCGCTCTCGTCAAGATCGGGTATCATACCCCTCTTTTTGAGCAGCTTCATTCCGCAAAGAGCCATATCCATAAGCGATACGTCCTTTGTCGAGTCCTCGCCGTACACCTCGTTCCGCGCGTCGTAATACGCCTTGAGCGCGTCCTCTATCACGCCCGTCAGCGCTCCCTTTTCTATCTCTATCTTCTCAAGCCTTGTCAGGAAGGTCGTGTGGCGGCAGTGGTCCGACCAGTATGTGTCTATGACCCTAAGCTCCGTCACGGTCGGGTCGCGGCGCTCGTCGCTTTTGAAGTAGTCCCTGCAAAATTCAAGGTCGCTCAGAGTCATGGCAAAGCCCATTGAATCGTAGTACTCCTTCATCTGCGCCTCGTCAAAATCTATAAAGCCCCCCACCCTTTTTACGTTTTCAGGCATGGTAACGGGAACGTCAAGGCTTTCCGGCTTTTCCATCGAGGCTACCCTCGACTCGACCGGATTCACAAGGTAGCTCTTTACCTTTTCAAGGTCGTCGTCCGATATGTCGCCCGACAGCACTATGACCCTCGCGCTTAGCACCTTCGGCCTTTCCTGCTGAGTCAAAAGCTGAGCGCACTGGGCGGCGCTGTCCGCCCGCTGGTCGTACTGACCCGGAAGATACTCCATCGCGAACACCTTGGAGCCCTCGTCGTATGAAAAGCTCTCGTCGTACACGTTGTCCTGATTCGGCTCGGAGAACACCGTTCTCTTCGCCGTTTCAAGCTGCTCTCCCGAAAGCCCCGAAACGTCGTATCTGTTGAGAATTCTCAGCCCCTCTATCTGCCTCAGCCCGAGGTTGTGGCGCAGATCCCAGAGCATCTGCTTTGCCTCAACATTGAAGCCCGCTTTTTTCTCAACAAAAATTCTGGTTACGTCTGACATTTTATTACCCCCTGATCTTTGTTTAGGTTACATTATCGCCTGCCGTTTTGTTTTGTCGCTTTATGCTGTTATTTTAACATACGGCGCATATTTTTACAATGACGGACCGGCGGTTTCAAAAATATTTTTCGCCCTTTCGCCGTCGTTTTTTATCGCCGCCTGAAGCTCGTCGAGGCTTGAAAACCTTTTCTCCGGCCTGATAAATTCAACAAGCTCCACCTCCGGCGAGCTGCCGTAAAGGTCGCCCGCGTCGCCGTCGAGTATCCATGTTTCCGCAAGCGGACATTCGCTGCCGACCGTCGGCTTTACCCCGATATTCGTCACCGCCGGACGCTTTTTTCCTCCTATCGAGGCATAGGTCGCGTAAACCCCGAACCTCGGCAGTATAAAATCCTTCGGGAACACCTGATTTATCGTCGGCGTTTCCATTTTTCTGCCTATTTGGTTGCCGCGCCCGACCTTAAAATCAAACGAAAAGCGCCTGCCGAGCATTTCGCTCACGCTTTTTACATCTCCGTTTTCAAGGCTCTCCCTTATGCGGGTCGAGCTGACCGGCTCGCCGTCATATATTACCGGAGGCATAGTGTGGGCGGCGATTCCGATTTGTGCGCAAAGCCCGCGCAGCGTGCGCTCGTCGCCCGCTCCGAATCGCCCAAAGCGGTAATTGAAGCCGCAGTAAACGGCTCCGGCGGAAAGCGTATTTTTTAAAACCTCCGCCACAAATTCCCCCGCGCCGAGATTTCTCACGTCGTCAAATTCAAGCTCGTACAGGCGCTCCACTCCCGCCCGCATGAGCAGCTCGCGCCTTTTTTCCGTTGTCATAAGCCGCGATATTTTGCTCCCGCTCAATTTTGCGCGGGGGCTTTCACGAAAGGTCAGCACCGCCGGCGTCATTCCGTTTGCCTTCTCCGACGCGGCGGCGTTTATAACGCTCATATGCCCCGCGTGAAGGCCGTCGAAAAAGCCGAGCGCAACCGACAGCCTCTCGTGCGATTTTTCAAGCTCTCTGTATATTTCCATATTATTCCTTTGTTTCTTCCCTTTTCTTTGACTGCTCGTC
Organism: uncultured Clostridia bacterium; assembly: GCA_947588875.1. Taxonomy (GTDB): domain Bacteria; phylum Bacillota; class Clostridia; order Oscillospirales; family Acutalibacteraceae; genus UBA7067. Next base: position 16,598 of record CANPZK010000024.1, on the reverse strand, counting down.
CGTCTTTTTTGGCGCCGTTGTGAAAATACTGCGCACCTCGATTATCAGTGAAATTACGCAGATGACCACGAGCGCGATGTCGATATACATATACACGGCAAACGCCTGCTCAAGCTGAGCCGCCGTCGGCATTGTCTGCGCCGTCAAAAATCCCGAAACTGCGCTTACAAATCCCTGAGGAAGCGCTATTACGGTCGGCGTGGACAGCCCCATATTTATAATTTCCGTCGCCAGAAGGAAAACCAGCAGAATTATCAGCGTCGTGCCGGTAAACAGCGGCTTTCTCGGCTTGTTCACGGCGCAGAACACAAACGCCAGCACGAGTATTGCGGCGGCGGCTATCAGGAATATAAGATTAACTGACATATTTACCCTCCTTACAGCTTTTTGATATTTCTCAGCATAGCGGTTTTTAAAACAGCCGCCTGCGTTTTTGCGTCCGGTATCATATTATTAAGCACCATTTCAACCGCCCTGTCGAACGGTATTTTTTCCACCTTTAGAAATTCATCTTCGTCGGGATTTGTATTTTTAAATTCGGCAACGCGGCAAAAATACAGGTGGATTATCTCCGCGCAGTAGCCGGGCGACGGGTAGAGCTTGCCGAGGGAAATATATGAAGCTCCGACCGCGCCTGTTTCCTCAAGCAGCTCGCGCTTACCGTTTTCAAGCGGGCTTTGACCCTTTTCGAGCTTTCCCGCCGGCAGCTCGAGCACTACCTCTTTATAAGGATAACGGAACTGCCTGACAAAGAGCAGCTCGTCGTTTTCGGTCAGCGCGGCTATGCACACCCCTCCCGGGTGACCAACGACCTCGCGCTCCGCGGTTCTGCCGTTTTCAAGCTCCACCTCGTCAAGCGTAACGCGTATAACTTTGCCGTCGAATATCTCTCTGCTGTCAAGCGTTTTTTCAAAAAGCTCCATTATTATTCCTCCATACATAATTTATCGGATTTCATCATAAGGTTATACAAAAGGTTAAGCAAAATCATATTAAGCAAAATCAAACCTCGAAAGGATCTGAATATATTGGTCAAAATAAAATACTACGACTCGCCCGCCGACGAGCAGAACCGCGGCAGGATCGCGGCGGCACTTGAAAGTGAATTTCCCTTTTTAAGGCACGCCGTCATAGGCAGAAGCCGCTGCGGAAGAAGCATAGACGCGTACTCCGTCGGAGAGGGCGACGAACAGGTTCTGCTGTGCGGCGCTTTCCACGGTATGGAGTGGCTGACAAGCCTGCTGCTGTTCCGATTTCTTGAGAGCATATGCCAAAGCGTTAAAAATGGCGAGAGCATATGCGGAATCAGAGTTGACCGCTTTCTGGAGGATCGCCGCGCAATTTTTGTCCCGTGCGTAAATCCCGACGGGGTCGAGATCTCGCTCAACGGAGAATGCGCCGCCGGCAAATACGAGCAGAGGGTTTCGGACATAGCCTGCGGAAGAGCCCACCGCTGGCAGGCAAACGCGTTCGGCGTTGACATAAATCACAACTTCAGCGCGGGCTGGAGGGAGCTGCGCAGGCTCGAGCAGGACAGCGGGATAACCTCGCCGTCTATGACGCGCTACGGCGGCGATATGCCCGAAAGCGAGCCGGAAACGCGGGCTTTGACAAGCCTGTGCCGCAACAAAAATATCCGCCACGCCGTCGCGTTCCACAGTCAGGGCGAGGAGATATACTGGAGCTACGGCGACAAGACGCCCGAAAAATCCCGAATCATGGCTGAAACGATGGCGCGCTCAAGCGGCTACGCCCTGTCCGAGCCGAGCGGTCTTGCGGTGGGCGGAGGCTTTAAGGACTGGTTCATAACCGAGCTGAAAAAGCCCGCCTTTACAATCGAGATAGGCTCGGGGAGAAATCCTCTGCCCCCGTCAAAGCTCGGGGAGATATACTCCCGCCTTGAGGAAATGCTCGCCCTGTGCCTTATAATGTAGGCTCATAATTTTCATATGTCAATTATATCAAGCGTGCGGCGATAATGCAATAATTTAAGCGCGTCCGCCGTTTTTTCTCGCGCCGGCGGAGCTATCTTTTCGTATGCTTCCCAAAATCAGGCTATCCGCTCATAAATAAAAGCGAAAAATCAAAAACAGATGTTTGACTATTGGCAAGCAATTTGCTATAATGATTATAGTAACAAACATCGTCTGCATACGGAGGTAAAATTATGAAGCCTTTAAGTCAAATTCAGCAGGACATACTCAAGTACATCGGAGAATGTACCCAGCGCGGAGTTTCGCCGTCGGTCAGGGATATTTGCTCCGTCACCGGTCTTAAATCGACCTCGACGGCTCACTACCATCTGAAAAAGCTCAGAGCTATGGGCTTTATTAAAATGGACGAGAAGATAAACCGCACCATTCGTCTTACAAACAACGCCCCGTCCTTCCCCGTTCCGATAATGGGCAGGGTGACCGCCGGAATGCCCATACTCGCCGTTGAAGACATTGAGGGATATGTTCCGGTGAGCGAAGACGTGAGGCGCGGGCGCGAGCTTTTCGCTCTCAGGATCGAGGGCGAAAGCATGATAAACGCAGGCATTCTCGACGGCGATATAGTAATCGTCTGCAAGATGGAGACAGCCGACAACGGGGAGATAGTCGTTGCGCTTATCGACGACGAGGCGACCGTCAAGCGTTTTTACAAGGAGGACGGTCATTACAGACTCCAGCCGGAGAACCCGGATTTTGAGCCTATAATCGTGCCGGAATGCTCGATTTTGGGCAAAGTCGTCGAGGTAATAAGATATTATTGATGTTAAGGCTCGCGAGCCGAAAAGCGCAAAAGTATTTTTGCCTTGATTAATTTTGAAAAGGGCTCTACTTTTTTTGGTGAGAACCCCCGAAAACAGTCCGGTGGACTGTTTTTCGCCCCTCCTGCGCTTTGAAACGCAAGGGAGTTTCGCAGCCTGCGGGCTGCGACAAGGGGCGCTGCCCCCTTGACCCCTGCCGCCTTTTGGAAAAAGGCGGGCGAAAACTTTATTTTTTCCTTTCCAAAATCATATTTATCGACACGCAAAGGGACTGCCGCAAACGCGGCAGTCCCCATTTTTATGACCGAAAAACGGAGAGTCCCGATTTTCCGCTAAATCACGCCGAGGTGCTCCAATAATATCTTAACGCCTATCAAAACAAGCACTATCCCGCCAAGAAGCGTCGCCTTGTTTTTGAACCTCGCTCCCACGCGCGCGCCGATAAACACCCCGACGAGCGAGAGTACGAACGTGACCGCGCCTATTATAAAGGACGAGAGAAATATGTTGACATTTAAAAAAGCAAAGGTTATGCCGACCGCGAAGGCGTCTATGCTTGTAGCTATCGCGAGCATAAAAAGCTCCTTTATGTTGAGAACGCTCTTTTCCGAAAGCTCGTCGCCGTCGTTTTTAAACGAGTCGATTATCATTTTTCCGCCTATCAGCGAAAGGAGCGCAAACGCCACCCAGTGGTCGTAGTCGATTATGTAGCTTGCAAAGCTGCTCGCCAAAAGCCAGCCCGCGACAGGCATTAAAGCCTGAAATACGCCGAAAAACGCGGCAATTACCGCCGCATATGACAGGCTTATCCGTTTCATCGCAAGCCCCTTGCACATTGAGATTGCGAATGCGTCCATTGAAAGGCTTACGGCAAGCAAAAAAATCTCCGCTGTCATTTTATCATTCCCCTGTACTTTTATTTCACCGCGCTCCGATGACCGCGCTTATACTTATAAATATATTTTTCAACGCCTCGGCATATGCAGGCTTTGTCCCAAATATCCGGCGCGCGCCGCCGAGCCGCGTCAGCCGCTAAGATTTAGCGAACTGACTTCTGTAAAGCTCGGCGTAAAACCCGTTCTTCTCCAAAAGCTCGGCGTGTCTGCCCTGCTCGATTACATTGCCGTCCCTCATAACGAGTATCACGTCCGCCTCCTTTATGGTCGAAAGCCTGTGCGCCACGACAAAGCTCGTTCTGCCCTCCATCATTCTGTTAAAGGCGAGCTGAACCCTCTGCTCCGTCAGCGTGTCTATATTGCTCGTCGCCTCGTCGAGTATGAGCATCGGCGGATTCGAGAGCATTACCCTCGCTATGCACAAAAGCTGGGTCTGCCCCTGCGAGAGTGAGCCGCCGTCGCCGCTTATGAGCGTGTCATAGCCATCGGGCAGAGCCATTATGAACGAGTGGGCATACGCCGCCTTTGCCGCCGCGACTATCTCCTCGTCGGACGCGTCCTGTCTGCCGTAGGCTATATTTTCTCTTATCGTTCCGCTTCTCAGCCAGCTCTCCTGCAAAACCATACCGAAGCTACGCCTTATGCTGTCGGTGCTGAGCCTTTCGACCGGCACGCCGTCTATCTTTATCTCGCCCGACGTGACGTCGTAAAACCGCATAAGCAGGTTTATAAGGGTGGTCTTGCCGCAGCCGGTTGGCCCGACGATAGCTACGCGCCGTCCGCGCTGTACCTTCAGGTTAAAATTCCTTATCAGCGGCCTGTCCGGGGTATATGAAAAATAAACGCTGTTAAATTCCACGTCGCCCCCAACGGCTTTAAGCGGTTCGGCGTCGGGCGCGTCGGGAGGTGCGCTCGGGCTGTCTATCAGCTCAAAAAAGCGCGCTCCGCCCGCTATCGCCGTCTGTATCTGCGAGATCACTCCCGTGACCTCGTTGAACGGCTTTGTGTATTGGTTGGCGTATGTCAAAAAGCAGGAGATTTGCCCGACGGTAAGCCCGCCCGCTATCGCGCTGAGCGCTCCGATTATACCTACCGCGGCATATACTATCGCGTTTACGAACCGCGTGGAGGGATTTGCGAGAGATGAGGCAAACTGCGCGTTTTTGCCGCACACATAAAGCTCGTCGTTCATTCTTTTAAACTCCCGCTCGTTTTCAGCCTCCATGGAGTACGCCGCCGCGACCTTTTGGTTGCCTATCATCTCCTCGATAAAGCCGCCTATCTCGCCCTGTATCTCCTGCTGACGCGCGAACATTTTTGAGGATAATCTCGCTATGCCTGCGGCGACAAAAAGCGAAAGCGGCGTAACAAGCACGACGACCGCCGCTATTTTATAATTTATGGCGAGCATAAAGCCGAGCGTGCCGACTATCGTTATTATGCCTGAGAAAAGCTGAGTGACCCCTTGGAGCAAGCCCTCGCCGACGGCGTCTATGTCGTTTATTATTCGGCTGATAATATCGCCGTGAGGATTTGAGTCTATATACGAAAGCGGAACGGCGTTCAGCTTTTCATACGCCTGCGCCCTCATATCCCGCACCGTCAGATAGCTCACCCTGTTTATGCACAGGCTCATGAGCCATTGAAAAACGGATACGCCGGCTGTGGAGCATATCAGTCCTATGAGTATTTGTCCGACCGAGGTAAAGTCCACCGCGCCCTTTCCGATTATGCGGTCGATTGCTTGTCCGGTCAGCACGGGGCCGAGCAGCGTAAGGCAAACGCTTATTATTGCAAACAAAAACGCCCCTACAAGGGATTTTTTGTATTTTGCGGCATATTTTAATATTCTCTTTATCACTCCCCTGTTCATACCGACTCCGCCTCCTCTCTGCTGAGCTGTGAAAGGCATATCTCTCGGTACTCGCCGCACCGATTGAAAAGCTCGCCGTGGCTTCCCGCTCCCGCAAGCTCTCCGTCCTTTAAGACGAGGATACTGTCCGCGTCCTTTACCGTCGCCACTCGCTGCGACACTATAATTACCGTCGCGTCGCGTGTGTTTCTCTTTATCGCGCCGCGCAGAGCGCGGTCCGTCGCGAAATCGAGCGCGCTCGCGCTGTCGTCGAGTATCAATATCGGCGCTTTCGCAACGAGCGCCCTCGCTATTGAAAGTCTCTGCTTTTGACCGCCTGAGAAATTTTTTCCGCCCTGCGTAACCGGCGTTTCAATGCCCATGGGCAGCTTATCGACAAATTCCATCGCCTGCGCCGTATCGAGCGCGAGTCTTATCTCCTCCTCGGTCGCGTCCCTTTTTCCCCATTTTATATTTGACTCTATCGTGCCTGTGAACAGTACGGATTTCTGCATAACGACCGCGCACATTTTTCTAAGCTGACCGAGGGGGTACTTTTTCACGTCCTCGCCGCCGACGAGCACTCTGCCCTCTGACGCGTCGTAATACCTCGGTATGAGATTTACAAGGCTCGACTTGCCGCTGCCCGTCGTCCCGATTATACCTATCGTCTGCCCGCGCCGTGCGCTGAAGCTTATATTTTTAAGAACGTATTCGCCGCCGTAGCCGAAGCTCACGTTTTCAAATTCTATCATCGGCGCGTCGGGTCTTTGCTCTATCTCAGCGTTTTCGCCGCTCTTTATTGACGGCTCAAGCTCAAATATCTCGTTTACCCTCGCCGCGCTCGCCGCCGCCTTTGTAAACGTGACCACAAGGTTCGCCACCACTACCATCGCGAGCAGTATCTGCGTCATATAGCTCACCAGCGCGATTATATCTCCGGTCTGTATCTCTCCCTCATTGACAAGCCCGCCGCCGAACCAGACTATCGCGACTATGGCAAGGTTCGTCACGGCGTAGGTTATCGGATTTAAAAGAGCCGAGAGCATTCCGACCCTCTGCGAGGTATCCGCCGATTCGTCGTTGGCGCTTTTAAAGCGCTCCTCCTCGTCCTGTTCCCTGCAAAACGCCCGTATAACTCTCGCTCCGGAAAGGCCCTCCCGCGACAAAAGCGAGAGTCTGTCGAGCTTTTTTTGTATCTGCTTGAAAAACGGCACGCTCCGGCTCATTATGAAGTACAGCGCCGCCGCTATAAGCGGTGAGGCTATGAAAAATATTAAGGACAGCTTTAAATTTATCGACGCCGCCATTATCATCGCTCCTACCACGAGAAACGGCGCTCGGATAACGAGCCTTATCAGCATCGCGACCGCGTACTGGAGCTGATTTATATCGTTCGTCATTCTCGTTATCAGCGACGGCGTTCCTATTTTGTCTATCTCCGCAAAGGACAGCGTATTGATATGACGGAACAGGGCGTTCCTCAGCCTTGTGCCGCTCCCCTGAGAGGCTATTGACGCGCTCTTTTGGCACACGAGCGCACTGCAAAGCCCGACCGCTCCGAGCAGTATCATAAGCGCGCCCATTCTCAGCACATATCCGCCGTCCTTGTTTTTCACGCCTATGTCGATAATATCCGCCATAACGAGCGGCACTATAAGCTCAAGCACCGCCTCAAAGAGCTTGCAGGCGGGGCCAAGTATAAGCTGCAATTTATAGTCCTTTAAGTATTTCAGAAGTTTAATCATATATTTGAGCCTCGGTTTGATTTTTTGTTTCCCGCGAGCAGGCGGCGGCGACCGGCGCGGCGCAGCCGCGCCTGAAAACGCGGCGGGACAGGATTTTCCTCTGCCGCAGATACTTTTCCGCCGCGTTTTTGCAAATTTCCGCCGGAGGCGGAAATTTGCCGGTCGCCGCCGCCACCTGTCGGGCGTTTGGTTTAGGTCTGCACTCCCAACCCGCCCCAATAAGAATATACTAATACATAAACCTCTCGCTTTCAAGTATAATCCGAGCCGCGCACAAAAGATTTTATCTTTTATGAATCCTCCCGCTGACCGCGGCTTTACCGACTTGCGCCGGTAAAGCCGCTGCTTAATGTTAGGTTATTTTGGGGGAGCTAACGCTCCCCCAATCCCCCACTTGCCCGCTCAAGGTTATATTTTAATTTAAATTCGCCAACTTGCCTCACGGACATAAAAGCCCGATTAAGATAAACTCTTTCTGCCAGAGGCGAGGGGTACGGAGGAGCAGGCTTGGGCTGAAAGCCAAAATAAAAGTAAAATTTTGAGTGCGCCGAGCATATCAATTAAAAAAAGGACAAAGGAGACGCGGCAGTGAGAAAAAGAAGATTTATAATCAATGCGTTTGTTATGACGGGCTCGGCGCTGCTGACGCGGACGCTCGGAATGGGATTTCGGGTCTATATGTCTAACACGATAGGGGCGGACGGCATAGGGCTTTACCAGTTGATATGCTCGCTTTATTTTTTCTGCGTGACATTCTCGACCTCGGGCATAACGCTTATAGCGACAAGGACGGTTACGGAATGCTTTGCGAGGGGCGAAAACGGCAGGGGAAAGCACTACACGAGCCTGTGCCTTTACTCGGCGCTCGTGCTAAGCGGAGTATCCTGCGTACTGCTTTACATATTCTCCGACCCGCTGTGCAAATTCATTTTGGGAGATATAAGGGCGGCGCTCTCGCTCAGGGTAATGGCGCTCGGTCTGCCGTTCCTCGCACTGTCGGCGTGCTTTCGGGGCTATTTCTTCGCGCGGAGAAAGGCTTATATCACGGCGAGCGAACAGCTGCTTGAGCAAATAACCGAAATTATAATATTCGCCGCTCTCGCCGGAACGCTTGCGCCTATGGGCATAGAATACGCCTGCTGTGCCGTCGCGATAGGCGCGTCGGGCGCGGAGCTTTTATCGTTCATATATACATATATCCTGTACAAAAAAGATGCCGTTAAAATAAAAGCCGACGCATCGGGCGGCTCCGGATTTTTGGGCAAGGCGTTGTCCATCGGGCTTCCCGTAACGCTATCCTCGACCCTCAGAACCGGCTTTTCTGCGGCCGAAAACGTACTTATTCCGCGCGGGCTCGTCGGCTACGGCCACTCGGCGGGCGAATCGCTTTCAAAATACGGCATAATAGCCGGAATGGCTCTGCCTCTGCTCACATTTCCGTCGGCGTTTCTGCTGTCGTTTTCAACGCTTATGATACCCGAGCTTGCCGACGCGGCGGCTACGCTGAGAAAAAACTCCATACGCTTTATGACCGAAAAGACGTTAAGGTTCGCTTTCATTTTTTCCGCCCCTGCCGCCGCCGTTTTCTTTTTCTTTGCCGACGGTATCGGAAATATGCTTTTCAGCGAAAACGAGGTCGGCTCTTATATTCGGATACTCGCGCCCATCGTCCCCCTGTTTTACCTCGACGCGGTTATCGACGGTATGCTCAAAGGGCTAAACGAACAGCTTCACTACCTCACATACAACACGCTCGACTCGGTTCTGCGCGTTGCGCTGATAAGCGTGCTGCTCCCGATATTCGGAATAAAGGGATTGATTGCGGTCTACTTCATAAGCGGAATATTCAACACGGGTCTGAGCCTTTTGCGGCTGATAAAGGTTTCGTGCGTCGATTTTAAAATCACGGGCTGGGTGATAAAGCCGGTTGTGTCGGCGGCTATGCCCTGCGCGGCGCTTTCGCTTTTACAGCGCTCGCTTCCGGCATTGCAGAACGCGCCCTGCACCGCGCTGCTGCTTTTGCTTGCCCTTTCGCTTTATCTGATTTTTCTTCTCCTCACCGGCACGGTAACACGCGGCGAGATAGACCCGCGCTCTTATCTTTCCCCAAAAGCGGTAAAAAACAAGAGGGCATGAGCCGATTTGCCTTGTCCGGCATAATGCGAAAAATAAGACTTAAATCAACAAGGGCGAAAAAAGGGGCCGGCGCTCAACGCGTCAGCCCCTATCCGCTGTTATTTTACTTTTCCGTTATATGTTATATAAATCAACTGCGCCGTATATCGTCCGTCTTAATTTTGCGTATTCACTCTCAAGGCGCACTCCTGCGCTCATCTCTCGCCTATCGGCTTGTACTCCCTCTTTTCGGCTACACTCTTGTACGCCGGTCTGATTATCTTGTCCACGTTCACAAGCTCCTCCATTCGGTGAGCGCTCCAGCCGACTATTCTCGCGATAGCAAAAATCGGAGTGTAAAGCTCGTTCGGGATATTGAGCATACTGTAAACAAAGCCGCTGTAAAAATCGACGTTAGGACAAACGCCCTTGTATATTTTTCTCTCCTCGGCTATGACCTCGGGAGCAAGGCGTTCAACAAGAGCGTACAGCTCGAAATCGTCCTGTCTGCCCTTTTCCGCCGCAAGTCCCTCGACAAAGCTCTTGAGGACGCGCTCTCTCGGGTCCGAGAGAGAATATACCGCGTGACCCATACCGTATATTAGACCCTTTTTGTCGAACTCCTCCTTGTGCAGCAGCCTCTTTAGATAATCCCTGACCTCGTCCTCGTCCTTCGTGTCGGACACGGTGCTTTTTAGATTGTCCATCATCTCTATTACCTTTATATTCGCTCCGCCGTGCTTCGGTCCCTTCAGCGACGATAGAGCCGCCGCCATAACCGAATATGTGTCCGAGCCGGACGAGGTTACGACGTGTGTGGTAAAGGTCGAGTTGTTTCCGCCGCCATGCTCCATATGCAGCATAAGCGCTATATCGAGCACCTTTGCCTCAAGCTCGGTGTATTTCATATCCGGCCGCAACATTCTTAGTATATTCTCCGCAGTAGAGAGGTTCGGATCCGGACGGTGTATATACATACTGTCGTCGCGCTCGTAATGGTTAAAGGCATGATACGCGTAAACGGCGAGCATCGGCATCTCCGCTATAAGGCGCATACACTGGAAAAGCACGTTCTCCTTTGAGGTGTCGTTCGCCCTCGTGTCATAGGAAGCAAGAGTCAGTATGCTGCGCGTGAGCGAGTTCATAATATCGCTGCTCGGAGCTTTCATTATTACATCTCTTACAAAATTAGTCGGCAGTCTTCTGAGCGCTCCGAGGATAGCCTCAAATTCTTCTAACTGTGATTTGTTCGGAAGCTCGCTGAACAGCAGGAGATAGCTCGCCTCCTCAAAGCCGAAGCGCTTCTCGGCTGTCGCGCCTTCGACGAGGTCGTGAATATTATATCCTCTAAATTCAAGCTCGCCGTCGCACGGTACGGATTGCCCGTCCACTGTTTTTGTGGATATTACGGCGGATACGGACGTCAGCCCCGCAAGAACGCCGACTCCGTTTTTATCTCTCAAGCCCCTTTTTACATTCAGCTCGTTAAAAAGCTGGGGATCAATTTTATCGTTAGCTATGTATTTTTCCGTTCCTTTTCTTATAAACTCATAAAGCATTTCTTTATTATAGCTCATAATTTACCTCCGCCCTAAAGATTTTTATAGAAATTGTATAGAAGATTATATCATAAACCTTTGAGGATAATATGAACTGAAATTGAACACTGCGAAATTAACAAAATGTTAATAAAAGCAGTCCTTATCGCAGCAGTCGCAGACCGCGAAATTCCTCTGCTTTTCAATCCTCAGGAGGAGCGACAAAGCGGAGCTGTTCGCAAAATCGAGCAAGGCGAATATACCCTTTTCGACAGTATGTAAAAATTTCTCACGCGGAAATTATACTCCCGATAAATTTTGCCGTTAGCCCCGAGCCGGAATTTTATGCCGTTTGAAATAATATACTTTATTTGAAACAATATACTTTAATAAAATCACAGGGGGTAATGAACAATGATAAATTCCGTTGAAAAGGCAGAAAAACCGGAGGATAAAAAAACAAAAGGACTGTCCTTGATCTCTCTCATTGCGGGCGCTGTGTTCACCTTTGCGTTTGCCTCTCTGCTGCACTTCTTTTATGAATTCAGCGGCGGCAGTATGCTTTCAATACTGTTCGGCTCTGTAAACGAAAGCACTTGGGAGCATATCAAGCTCTTTATTGCGCCATACTTCGTCTGGGCGATAATCGAGCTCGCTTATCTGCGCCCGAGCTTTAAGCCCTTTGTCGTCGGTAAGGTCGTCGGACTTTTCAGTTTTCCGGCGGTCATAACCATACTGTTTTATACATATACCGCAATAGCCGGTTCAAGCTACTTTATCGCCGACATTCTCATCTCGGTTTTCGCCGTATTTTTTGCCCAGTGGATCTCATATAAGGTATATGAGCTTGGAGATAAGGCGGCGAAATGGTTCCCCATCGCGCTTGTCGCCCTCGTGCTTTTAGCCGTGATGTATTTTTCGTTTACCGCAGTGCCGCCGAAGGCCGAGCTGTTCCGCGACCCGATAACCGGCGGCTACGGCATACCAAGCTCAGGATATGACCGAGGAGCGGCTGTACTTGAAAACGCAGATTTAATATAGCTCACGTCAAAAATCCGGACTTAAACAGGAGGTAAGCGAAAATGCCGCCGCCCAAGGCGCAGGCGAGCGCAAACGCCGCCTTGAGAACGAGCCTGCTCTTTCTCTTGTACGACGATGGGGCGTCCATGGTTCTCATAAGCTTCATAGCCTCCCGCTCGAGGAGCTGCTGCTGTGCCGAGGCAAACTCCGGCTTTACTATGAGCAGCGCCTTTTCATAATACAGGCTGCCCGTATTGTTTATTTCAATTATCTGTCTGTTGACTCCTTTTATCATAGCCGCGTCTCCTTTATTACAAATTTGTTTCTAAATCCGAAAAAATAAACCTGCAAAACCATATTTGGCACAAAGGAGAACGGTTATTCAATTACAAAATTTTTACATTAAAAAAATTATCAACATTTATTTTTCGATATTTCAATTATTATCCGACATATTTTTCTCCGAAAAATTTCTTTTCGACAATTATACGATTTGTAAATTCTTTTCTATCAACAAAAATGTTGATAACTATGTTAACAATGAGAATAAATAGTGAAAAATACCCCGATTTTACCGAAAAAATTTGAGTTATCCACATTTACTACTTGTTAACAGTCCTTTTGAGGAAAAAATTCACGGAAATTTTTTAAACAAATTGTAATTTTTAACTTGTCAACACCTTTTGGAAAATAAATTAAATTACAAGTTTGTTACAAATTTTGCTCCGCTTTTTGCCGGCTTTATTTTTTGTTTGATTTAAGCGCGCGGCTGTCGCGGTTGTTCGCCAAGGTTGCTTTGGAGGTTAAAGCTCTCGGGCGGCGACCCGCGCATCTCCGCCCCCGGCGGAGATGCGCCAAAAAACGCGGCGGGAAAATTCCCATACGCGGGCAGCACCCCTGCCCCGCCGCGTTTTTCCGGTGCGGCTTCGCCGCACCGGTCGCCGCCCGAGCCTGCCCGACTCGCACAAAGAAAAAACGAGGCGCGCGACAGCAAAAAAAACCGAGCGCTCAAACAAGCGCCCGGCCGATGCAAAAATTCAAAATAGTAAAATATTAAAATATTATTTACCGAAATATCTCTTGAGAAGTCCGGCAAAGCCTGCGCCGTGACGAGCCTCGTCCTTAGCCATCTCGTGAACCGTGTCGTGGATAGCGTCATAGTTGAGAGCCTTCGCCTTCTTTGCAAGCTCAAACTTACCTGCGCAAGCGCCCTCCTCAGCCTCAGCCCTCATCTGAAGGTTCTTCTCGGTGCTGTCTGTGATAACCTCTCCGAGAAGCTCGGCAAACTTAGCCGCGTGCTCAGCCTCCTCAAAGGCATACTTGGTGAACGCGGCAGAAATCTCGGGATAGCCCTCTCTGTCAGCTACTCTTGCCATCGCAAGATACATTCCCACCTCGGTACACTCGCCGGTGAAGTTAGCCTGTAAGCCCTCGTAAACCTCCTGGTCTACGCCCTGAGCTACGCCTACCTCGTGAACCGTCGCATAGCTGCCGGTCGCGCTTACCTCCTTGAACTTATCGGCAGGAGCCTTGCACTGCGGGCAAAACTCCGGAGCAGTATCTCCCTCGTAAACATAACCGCATACCTGACATACAAACTTTTTCATTTTGATCTCCTCGCTTTTTAATATAAATATTTATCAGAAAATTCGGACAGCGCCTTATAAAGCGTTTTCCACGCCTGCGCGCGGAGCAATCCGCGCAGCGCCGCCCTTATACTGATGCGTCGTTGATTTGCCCGCTGTCGGCAGATTTGTGCTTGCAGCTTGAACAAATTCCATAGAAACAAAGACTGTGCCTGTCCACCTCACAGTCATAGAGCCGCTCTATCCTCTCGTCAAGGTCGCGGCTGTCGTTAAAGCAGTTGACGTCCGCAACGCTCCCGCATTTCTTGCACACGAAGTGAGCGTGCGCGGTCACAACGCCGTCATAGCGCTCCTGACCGTTGACGTTGGCAACCGTCACAACAATGCCCTGCTCCTTGAACAGGGAAAGATTGCGATAGACCGTGCCAAGACTGAAATCAGGATATTCGGACTTGAGATTATTGTATATCCATTCAGCCGTCGGGTGGGTATTTGTCGAACGCAGGACGGAGAGTACAGCGTCCCTTTTTCTGCTGAAGTTCAATTTCCTCATTTTACACCTTCCTTGACCGTGAACAGCTTATGCCGAACGTTCAGGCGGCATAAGCAAAGAACAGCAAAAACAATAATCATAATTGTTTCTGTATATAAAATAACACTCCACGCTCAAAAAGTAAAGGGAATATTTGTAATATTTTTAAAATTTTAACAAATTTCCGCGCTGCCTTATCCATCAAAATAATAACTGCCCGCAGCTGCCGAAACGTGCAGTCAGCGCCCCTGCTCATAACCGACGTGTAACGATTTCCGTTAAACAGCATAAAATGACTTATCAGAACTATTGGAGATGATATTTTGCCTTCTGTATTTATCAGCCCGTCTACTCAGGAATTTAATCCCTATATCGACGGCGGCAACGAGGAATACTATATGAACCTTGTCGCCGACGAGCTAATACCCTATCTTATCGCGAGCGGCATAACCGTAAACAGGAACAACCCCGACGAAAGCCTCGGCAGAGCTATCGCTCTATCAAACGCGGGCAATTATGATTTGCATCTCGCGCTTCATTCAAACGCCGCGCCCGAGAGTCTGTCCGGCAAGCTGATGGGCACGGACGTATATTATTACGCCGGCAGCAGCAACGGCAAGCGCGCCGCGGATATAATCGCGAGCAATTTCAAGACGATATACCCCGACCCAAACAAGGTCAGAGCGGTATCCACAACAACTCTTGCGGAGCTGAAGCAGACCAAGGCTCCGGCTGTGCTTATCGAAATAGCGTATCACGACAACCGTCAGGACGCGCAGTGGATAAGAGAAAACATAGGCGAAATAGCGAAAAACCTTGCGCTCTCGGTTACCGAATATCTCGGCGTTCCCTTCCGCGAGCCATAAGTAAGACATCGCGCAACAAAGGCTCCCGCGCACGGCGGGAGCCTTTGGTCGTGTTCCGCAGGTCAAGCTCAGGCTTACAAATCCTCGCGGTCGGCGGCGGTTATATCGTTTTCAAGGTTATCCCTTGCAAGGTCGTTGTCTATCGCCTTATAGACAGGCGAAATCGGTTTCTCGTCGTCGTGCGGCTTCGCGTGAAAAACCTTTTGCGACGGGGAACTGCTCCCCGGTATTATCGGGCGCGCCCTCTTGCCGCCGTGCTTTGCCTCGCCTTGAATTTCGGGAACGAGAGCCGGACTGTTTTTCTCGCGAGCGCACGCCGAGTCTATTCGACTCATACCCTTTTTAGCCATATTATCACCCCGCGCTTAGTTTTTCCTAACGCGGCGGCAATATCCACATATGAGCGTGTATAATCGTCATAAAAGCCAAGGCGGCAGTCAGGAACCCGCCGCCGGCAAAATAATTGCTATTAAAAATGTTATTAAAATCACGCCTCTCTGTCGGGCCTGCTTTTCTTAATGAGCTTTGCAAAGTCCACGAGCAGCTTTATCTCCTCCGCGCTCAAATCCCCGACCTGTTCGGAAAGCAAATCGGAAACGGAGTCGGAGCAAGCCTTGTAGCTGCCGAGCAAAAGCGCGTTGGGAGTTGCGCCAAGCGCCCCGCAGAGCTTTATCAGGCAGTCGAGCGACATGGTAACCGCGCCGGTTTCGATATGCGACAAGTGTATTGTCGAAATATCGGCGCGTTCTGCGAGCCGTTCCTGCGTAAAGCCCCTCCTCTTTCGGAAGCTCCTTATGTTTTCGCCAATTTCCTTTAATCCGGTCATTTTAATCACCATGACTATACTATCCTTATAAAGGAAAAATAAACATAAGCTATTCAGGATATACTTGCTTTAACAAGGATAATTTGGTAATATTATTTTGCTCCGCATTTTAGCGCAAGCCGCACCTCGCGGAATTTTTCCCGTTCGCGCCGCTCTGCCGTCGGAGCCTTTAACGCTTAAAGCCTTTCCTCAGTTATCCTTGTCATGGCATATTATGTCGCAAACCTCACAGTCGAGTATAAAGCAGAGGGTGTCGAGAGTTTTCGTTGTTATCGGCATACCCTTTTTCATTCTGTAAAGAGTATTTGCGGATATTCCCTCTTTGAATATAAGATAATATTCGGTAATGCCTTTTTTAAGCAAGGTTTCGTAAAACGGACTATATGAAATCATATTATCACCGTTTTTAGATTAGCACACTCAAAACATTGACTATGCTTAAATAATTGAGTATAATTAATATATCCTGTTTTTCAAAAAATTTACGGTATCCCGTTATCATTTCGGGAGCCGCTCTCAGACCGTTCTGCGCACATTGCGCAAAAAAAATAAAGCGCCCGCATAAGCAGACGCTTTTTGGAGCGGACAACGGGAATCGAACCCGCCTCCTCAGCTTGGGAAGCTGATGTTCTACCAATGAACTATGTCCGCATATTGATTTATGTGATATTGCCGCTGAAGCTGTTGAAAAAGCACCTGCTCAGCGCAAGTGCTTCTTCAACTGGAGCTGGAAAAGGGACTTGAACCCTCGACCTACGCTTTACGAGAGCGTCGCTCTACCGTCTGAGCTATTCCAGCACACTGCTCGGTTATTATAACACCTTTCGCACCAAGAAGTCAATAAAAAATTGATAAAAAATTATATTT
>CANPZK010000023.1 GCA_947588875.1 uncultured Clostridia bacterium | reverse complement strand
GGGCTGCGACAAGGGGCGCTGCCCCCTTGACCCCTGCCGCCTTTTGGAAAAAGGCGGGCGAAAACTTTATTTTTCGCCTGTCAAAATCAACTTTATCGACAAAAAATGGCGGAGGCGTTGCGCCTCCGCTGCTTTAATAGTTGTTTGCTTTAAGCTGAAAATACGACTGAGGGTGAGAGCAAACGGGGCAGAGCTTTGGGGCGCTTTGCCCGACCACAACGTGACCGCAGTTGCTGCATTCCCAAACCGAAATGCTGCCCTTTTGGAACACCTCGCCGTCCTTGACATTCTTTAACAGCGCCCTGAAGCGCTCCTCGTGTCCCTTTTCAATTTCTCCTACGCTTTCAAATAAATAGGCTATCCTCGTGAAGCCCTCCTCCCTCGCCTGCTCGGCAAAGGTCTTGTACATATCGGTCCACTCGTAGTTTTCACCCTGAGCGGCGGCTTCGAGGTTTTCCGGGGTAGAGCCTATTCCGTCGAGCAGCTTGAACCATATCTTGGCGTGAGCCTTTTCGTTTTCGGCTGTCTCCTCAAACAAATTGCCTATTTGAATGTAGCCCTCTTTTTTTGCGACGGACGCGAAGTAGGTGTATTTGTTTCTCGCCTGAGATTCGCCGGCAAACGCGGTCATGAGATTTGCCTCTGTCCTTGAGCCTTTAAGCTCCATAAACATCACTCCATAAAATAATCTTTATCATCAAGACGAGTCAAGCCCCCGAGGCGGGAAATATATCGCACATCACAGCGAGCCTGCCGCTCTCTCAAATTCCTCCGCGCTCATAGTGCAGTTTATTATGTCGAGCAGGGCGTTTGTCGTGATATATTTCGGGAGATTCAGCTTTTCAAGCAAAAGACGGCGCTTTTCGGCGCTGTTGTCCCCGCCGGATAGCCCGTAGTTATAAAGGTCGGTTTTTGTTATAAGCCGGGCTTTTTCTTTTGCCTCTCCGTCGATAAGAGTCGCCCCGCACCTTTTGAGGGCGGCGAGTATATATTCGTCGCAAACTCCCTCGACCCCGAGAAGGTTTTCCTTAGAAGCTCGAGCCTTGCGCTTTTCCTTGCCGAAAATTTCGGGAATATAGGCGTTTAATATTCTTCCGTTTTCGGCTATGCCCTTTATATGATTGCGGATAACGAATCCCGCCGAGTCGCTGTCGGTGAGGATTATTATTCCGCGAGTAAGCGCAAGGCGGCGCAAAAGCTCGGCCTTTTCCCGATCCTTAAAAATTCGGAAGCCGTTTGTCTCGATGATAGGCGCGTCAATAATTCCGCTCAATTTTATTTTGTCATATTTTCCTTCTACTATAACCGCTTCTTTTATTTTTATCAATTTTTTTCCTCCGTGCGTATAAGAGTCAGGCGGGCGACGAGCTGTTCAAGCAGTATCTTCGGGTCTGCGTTTGAGCTGTTCATAAGCGCGTTTGTTTTTGCTATCGCGTTCAGGCTCTCCCTGAGTCCTGAGGAGGAAAGTCTTTTTCCGCTCCGATGAGCCCTTTGCAGAGCAAAGGCGCGCCGCCCGTAGCCGAGCCTTTTTGCGGCGGAATCAAGGCTTTCCCCGCCTTCAAGGGCGGCTCTCGCCCGGTAAATATCAGCGTAAAAGCCGCCGAGCACGGCGATTATCGACTGCGGCGTTTGCTTTTGCGATATTAATATGTTTATCTGCTCAATGGCTTTATCGGGACTGCCGCTCAGTATGTGCGAGGCGACGTCGAAAATTTTTGCCTCGGGATTTTTTGTGACGAGCAGCTCGATGTCGCCTCGGGTTATCTCCCCGTTTTGCTTGTAGGCGCACAGCTTTTCAAGCTCGTTTTTCAGCAACGTGAGATCGCGCCCGCAGTAGGAAACGATGCGCGCGGCGTCGTACTCGTTGAGCTTGACGTTGCGGAGGTTCGCCCAATATACGAGCTGTTTTTCGAGGGCGGTATCGGTCAGCCGTTCAAAATTTACGACAACGCCGGCTTTTTCGACTGCGTTTAACAGCTTTTTGTTGCTCCCGCTTGCAAACGACGGCGAGGTTGCGGGATACGCTATTAAAAGCGTAGAGTACTGCGGTATTTTGCCAATGCCGGAAATCAGACCGTCAAGCTCAATGCCCGACGCGGGGGTGAAGTCGTAGTCCGTCACCACGATAAATCTTTTATCCTCGAGAAACGCCGGAGCCGCAAATACGGCGTCGTATATTTCCTGCACGCTGTTGTCCTGAGTTAATGAACGCAGGCTGAAATCGCCCGGATCTTTGCCCGCGAATTTTGCGCGGAGCTTGTTTATGTAGTGGCGCAGCTGCGCCTTTTCCTCGCCGTAAAAAAGAAATACTCTGCAATCCGGCTGAGCGGATTTTATTTTCGCTCTAAGCTCGTTTTCGGTTATCTTAGGCATCTTACTCTCCCTTTTGAGTGTATAATATTTTATCCTTAAGGCTCGCTCTTACGGCCGCGCTTTGCAGGAGCGAAACCGTGTCTTTATTGTAAATTCCGCGCGCGGCGTTTTCGCTGTCGTCTTGCTCGTTCGCGGCTATTATAACCTCGTCAGCGCGGACAGTGCCGCCGGAGACCGGCGCGGTGGTCACGAGCATCGACGGGCGGCTGTATTTTTCGGGGATATATGCCGCGTATTCGGGATTGGGCAGGAGCAATATATATTCGTCCCTGAGCTCTATAACCGTTATCGTCGTTTTCTCTATCGGTATAAGTCTTATTTTAACGCTGTCCCACAGCTCCACGCTCTGCTCCGAATCGTAAAGCGTTATGCTCGATTCCCCGTAATTTTTGATTATGGTTCTGTTGTAGTCGGTGTTCTGAATAAATATATTATCGGCGGGCTGCTTTTCGTATATCGTGTTGAAGAGCGCTCCGCATTCTCTTGTGCCGCCCTTTACCGCTAAAATACAGCGCAGGCCGGTTTCCTCAAGCTCCTCCTGAAGCCTGTATTTGCCGCCGCTCCCGCCGCAGGATATGACGGCGCGCTCCCCGTTTTTCGTGAGCATTGCGGTTATTCCCTTGCCTGTCGGCAGCAGGATAAGATTGACGTTGCCGGAGTTCAGCGCGGTAAAAATCGAAAGCAGGAGCGAGAATATGATAACCGCGCAGAACGAAGCCTTTAATACGCCTGCCGCCGATTTTTTGACTGCTCCGAAAATCGCGGCCGCCGAAACGAGAATTACCGTTAGCTCCAATGTGTGCGGCATTGAAATGTCGAGCCTTGCGCCAGGCAGCGAGGCTATGCCCATGACGGTCGAGGAAATAATATCCGCAAAAGCGCCGGAAACAAGGGCGAGCGGATATGTGATAAACGCGAGAAACGGTGCGAACGACGACAGCAGGAGCAGGAGCGACGATGAGAGCAGTATGGGCGTTATGTAGAAAAGAATTATATTCGTTAGTATGAAATATGCTCCTATGTATTTAAACGAGATTATCAGTATAGGGGCTGTGGCGAGCGTTGCCGCCATAGTTATACATAGCGGCTCCACGATGAAAATATCCGCCAGCCTGCCGAGCGTTCCGCTCAAATACGCCCTTATCTTATTTGTTATGCAGGGCGCGAGCGTTATTATTCCGAGCGTCGCGGACACCGAAAGGAGAAAGCCCATGTCATAGACCGACGCAGGATTGATCGCCGTGATTAGCAATACGGCTCCGCCAAGGCTGTTGAGAGAGTCGCCGTTTCTCGCAAATAGCTTGCCGATCAGGAAAATTATACACATTATTCCGGCTCTGACGACGGAGAGCGACAGACCGGTTATGAGCATAAAGCACAGCACCGCGGCAATAGAGACTGCCGAGGACAAACGCCTGCGCCGCGTGAGGAGATAAATGGCTCCGTATATAAACGTAACGATGACCGACATATGAGCGCCCGATACGACCGCTATATGCGCGACGCCGCTAAGCTGAAAGCCCTCGTAAACCGAGTCGTCGAGAGAGTCTTTATTGCCGAGCAGCAGAGCGTCTATGACGTTCGCCTGCCTTTGCGGTAAAAGCTCATACAGCTTTTCCGAGCATTTTCCCCTTATCTGCGCGGCGGCTGCGAGTATGGGATTTCCGCCGACCTCGTTTGTCGGCAGCGCGGCTTCGCTCACAAGCTGAACCGCCGCTCCGTGGGAGAGATAGTAACGCTTATACTGTCCCGATATTTCCTTTATGGTTCCGCTCACCCTGTAAATTTGATACGGCTCAATATCGGCTGCGATAACCTCGGCGGCGACTGACTCGCTCTCGGATATTTTAAGAGTGCCGACCGCCCGACTGCGGCTGATTTTGTCCTCCGCTGTAAATTCCGCGTTGTTTATTTGGACGCCGTTCAGCCTTGCGGCTGTGTCGGCGACGTTTAGCGAATTAAGCCCTCCGGCGAAAAGTCCGAGGGTGAGAAATATCAAAGCGGTAAGCGCCGCCGCTCTGCGAAGGCGCTTTATGAACAGGCACAATGTGAAGGAGGCTGCGCTGAGCAGACAAAGAATAAGAGCGATTTTATACCCGAACAGCGAAACCATAAATACGCCGACACCGAATGAAAAGCCGGCGGCAGTAAGCGGTCGTTTCACAAAATCACTCTTTTCCGTGGCAGCTTAGAACAGGCATAGCGAGGAGAGCTTTTTGCCTATTCCGCGCAGAATTTTTTTCAGGCGAGTTCAGATGATTTTCTCGCCCATCGTCTTTCCGCCGAGCAGATGAAAATGCAGGTGCATCACCGTCTGACCCGCGTCCGCTCCGCAGTTGTTTATTATGCGGTATCCGTTTTCAAGCCCTAACTCCTTTGCGACCTTGGGGATAACCGTAAAGATGTGCGCGACCTCTCCGGCGTTTTCCTCGGTTATCTCGTTTACGCAGCATATGTGCTTTTTGGGTATAAAAAGCACATGAACCGGCGCTTGGGGGTTGAGGTCGTAAAAGGCGAGGCAGCGGTCGTCCTCGTAGACCTTTTTTGACGGGATTTCACCGTTTGCGATTTTGCAGAAAATACAATCCATAAAAGACATCTCCTTGGGTTTAAATATACAAATAGTAGAAATATACTATCGGTTGTTTATATATACGGGCTGTAAAATAATACGAAATATAATACGCGTTTCGACTGCGGCGCTCCGTTTGTTTTAAGCTTCAGCGAATGTGTAAAAGGCGCGGCGGGTTCGGGCGGCGACCCGCGCGGCGCAGCCGCGCTGAAAACGCGGCGGGGCAGGGGCTTTGCTCGGGCGGGAGTCGCTTTCGCCGCCGCGTTTTCGCCCCGTTCCCGCCGGAGGCGGGAACGGGGCGGTCGCCGCCCGAACCCGCCGCTCATACCTCAGCCGTAAAACACATAAAAAAACAAAGCGAGCGCCGCCCTAATAAGGCGAAAATTATTCCTCCGTCATAAACAGTATCCCGAGTGTGTTCGGCCCGCAGTGAGAGCTTATCGTGCAGCTCGCGCGGGTGACGTAAATCTCCCTGAAATAATTTTTGCTCTTGATAAGCTCATATACGGAGCTTTCAATCTCCTTGCTTATTCCGGAGTGGGTGATAAATATCCTGTCGCGCTTTATGTTGTCGTACTGAGCAAGCCTCTCCTCAACGTATTCCTTAAGTACCCGTTCGAGCTTGCCCCTGTACTTTTTGCCGACGGTCATAGAGCCGTCATGGTTGTTGACCTCTATGCAGGGCTTTAGATTAAGCAGATTCGCCCCGAGCATGGCGAGAGTGGAGCATCTGCCTCCGGCGCGGAGGAAATTCAGGCGGTCGATAATGAAGCTGCCGTGGGTCCTCGATCTCATAGCCGAAACCTTCTCGGCAATCTCAGCTCCCGACATACCGCTCTCAGCGGCTATCGCCGCCTCGATAACGAGATGACCCGAGGCGGTGGAAAGGTTAAAGCTGTCGATCGGATAAACGCCCGAAAGCTCTCGGGCGGCAAGAGCGCAGTTCTTTGCGGAGGCGGAGATCGCGCCGCCGAGATTGATGTGTACTACCTCGGCACCGCTGTCCACAAGCGGCTTAAAAAAGCTCAGATACTCGCCAACGCTGATGGCGGAGGTCTTCGGCAGCTTGCCGGTGTCGTAAAAGCTTTGATAAATCTCGTCGGGCGTTATGTCCGCCATGTCGTCGCGTGAAACGCCGTCCAATATTATGTGCAGCGGGATAGTTCGTATGTCGTACCGCTTTATAAGCTCCTCGCTGAGGTCGCAGGTGCTGTCGGCGGTGACGATTACTTTTTTTGACATAGCCAAATCTCCTTTGTCGCATAATTTCTATTGTTTTTTTCAACGCCGTATGTATAATTATATTATATAACGGTTTGGACAATTTAGCAATAAAAGGAGAGATGTATTTATGATTTTCAGGCATAAATTCGGAAAACCGCTTGAAACCGGAGCCGCAGTCAATTTTGACGGAGTCGAAATTGCCGATGATGAAGCCGTAGAATACTTTACGGTGGAAAAAGGCGGCGGAATAAGATTCAGACGAAGGCTCGGGGAGGATACCGCCGTTTACGGCCTCGGAGAGAACGTGAGAGGGATAAATAAGAGGGGCTGGCGGTATGTCAGCTACTGCTCCGACGACCCGATGCACACGGAGGACAAGCAGTCGCTGTATGGAGCGCACAATTTCATCGTTGTAGACGAGGAAAAGCCCTTCGGAGTGTTCGTCGATATACCGGGAAGAGTCGCGTTCGACGTATGCGCGGATAAATATGACGTTCTCGAAATAATTGCGGAGGACGACAACCTTTATTTTTATGAGATAACGGGCGACAGTATAAGCGATATAGTGCGCAGCTTCAGAGCGATGATAGGAAAGAGCTATGTTCCGCCGCTGTGGGCGTTCGGCTATCAGCAGTGCCGCTGGAGCTATCCGACCGAGGATTCCGTAAGAGAGGTTGCGCGCGAGTATAAAAGGGCGGGCATACCGATAGACGCGGTGTATCTCGACATAGACTATATGGAGCAGTATAAGGATTTTACGGTCGATAAGGAGAGATTCCCCGACCTTAAAGCGCTTGCCGAGGAGATGAAGGAGGAGGGCGTACACCTTGTCCCCATAATAGACGCCGGAGTCAAGATTGAAAAGGGCTACGACGTTTACGAGGAGGGCGCCGCGAACGGGTACTTCTGCAAGGACGAAAGCGGAGACGACTACGTCACAGCGGTTTGGCCCGGCAAGACTCATTTTCCCGATTTCCTTAACACGGAGGCTCGCCGCTGGTTCGGGCTTAAATACAAACGGCTGACGGATATGGGGATAGACGGTTTTTGGAACGATATGAACGAGCCGGCGATATTCTACTCCGAAAAGGGGCTTGAGCGGGTCTGGACGACGCTCGACGCGGTGAAGGAGCAGGGTAATATAGGAATGTCGGGCTTTTTTGCGGTGCGCGACGCGTTCGGCGGACTTATGAACAGCGAGCGCGATTACAGGGCGATGTACCATAATATGGACGGAGAAACCGTCTGCCACCACAGGGTGCATAATCTGTACGGCTATAACATGACGCGCTCGGCAGCCGAGGCTCTGGACGAGATAAGACCCGACGAGCGCACCCTGCTGTTTTCGCGCGCGTCGTATATCGGTATGCACCGTTACGGCGGAATATGGACGGGCGACAATCAGTCGTGGTGGAGCCATATACTGATGAATCTAAAAATGCTGCCGTCCCTGAATATGTGCGGCTTTTTATACACCGGAGCAGACCTTGGCGGCTTCGGCGGAAACACGACGAGAGATCTGCTGCTGCGCTGGCTCGCGCTCGGTATATTCACCCCGCTCATGCGCAACCACTCGGCTCTCGGCACGAGGAACCAGGAATGCTACCGCTTTGAAAACAGCGACGATTTCAAAGGGCTGATCTCCCTGCGGTACAGGCTGATACCGTATCTTTACAGCGAGTTCAACAAGTCAAACGAGCGCGGCGATATGATGTTCAGGCCCCTCGCCTTCGACTATCACGGCGACAAGCGCGCCCGCGGAGTCGAGGATCAGCTCATGCTCGGCGGAGAGCTTATGATAGCTCCCGTATATGAGCAGAACGCGCGCGGCAGGTATGTGTATCTTCCGGAGGATATGCTTTTTGTGCTTTTCGACGGCGCAGACCGCTTCGAGGCAAAGAGGCTTGAAAAGGGCGACCACTACATTGAGGTCGGGCTGAATCAGGTTCCGGTGTTTATCAGGCGCAACAGGCTTCTCCCGCTTTGCCGCGCCGCCCAAACTACAAGCGCGCTCGACAGAAATACTCTTGAGCTGATTGGCTGGACGAACGGAGCCGCCGAGTACGAGCTTTACACGGACGACGGAATATCAAAGCCTGTTAAGGGCAAAAAGCTCGTTAGGCTTCGCGCCGAGAATGGTTCCGTCGGCTCGGACGACGATTCGATAGCTGTTTCGGACGGAGGCGTTATCTTTGAGTGATAAACCGCAGCGGCCGAGGTATTCCCTCGGCGAGGAGATATTCAATTCCGTTTCTCACGGGGCGGGCGGAGGACTTGCGATAGCCGGCACGGTGGTGCTGATAGTGTGCGCCGCCGTTTACTCCGACGCGTGGGCGGTCGTCAGCAGCTGTGTTTACGGCGCGTCCCTCATCGTTCTGTACACCATGTCCACTCTCTATCACGCTATTACAAACGAACACGCCAAGAGATTTTTCCGCATTATGGACCACGACACGATATTTTTCCTTATCGCCGGAACCTATACGCCCATAACGCTCGCGTTTCTGCGCGGCTGGCTCGGCTGGGTGCTGTTCGGGGTCGTTTGGGGCGCGGCGATAGTCGGGATAGTGTTAAATTCGATAAGTATAGAAAAGTTCAAAAAGCCCTCCATTGTGTGTTATGTCGCGATGGGCTGGGTTATAATACTCGCTATAAGGCCCTTGATAGCGTCCGTGCCGACGATTTCAATGATATTTCTCTTGATAGGCGGCATACTCTACACGGTCGGAATTGTTTTTTACGTTATAAAAAAGATAAAGTATTTTCATTCCATATGGCACCTGTTTACGGTCGCCGGCAGTGTTTTCCATTATTTCGCTATTCTGCTTGCGTTTGTCACCGGCGGATAAGGCGGTTTGCCTTTGCTGTCGCGACTGCCCGCCCTTGCTTTGTGCGCGGAGAGTACGCTCGGGCGGCGCCCGCGCGCGGCTGCGCCGCAGCCGCGCCGGGAAAACGCGGCGGAGCAGAAGCCCTGCCCCTGCCCGAGACGCCCGAGCCGCCGCCGCGTTTTCCGCGAATTTCCGCCGGAGGCGGAAATTCGGCGGGCGCCGCCCGAGCCCAACCGCCCAATGCGAGCCTAATACACAGGCGCGACAGCAGAAAAAATAAATACAGGGCAACAATTCTCCGTTTTAAACAAAGATTAAAACGCATATGATAAAAATGTTGTGCGAAAAAATATCCCGTAAAATTAAGTTCATATTTTGATAGTCAAAATATATAAATGTTTTTCCGTCAAAGAACGAAAAACCGCAAATCGGCGCAGTTGTTTTAAAACGCGAAAAAATGCAAAGCCTAAGTATATAAAAAATCGAGTCGGTTGAGCCTTCTTCGGGGGCAAAAGGATATTGACAATTTTTTAACAATCTCATATAATAAAAACAGATTGGAAGCATATACTTCCGCCTGTTTAAATGTTTAAAAATTAATGATCGGAGGAGAAATCCATGGCTAAAAGGGTAACGGCGGTGCCGGAGATTATCGACAACATCGAGGCTTTAACTGCCAAAATGAACGCTATGAGAGAGGCTCAAAGGGAGTTTTCCACCTATTCGCAGGAGCAGGTCGACGAGATCTTCAAGGCGGCGGCAATCGCGGCGAATAAGGAGCGCATCTCACTCGCAAAAATGGCGGTTGAGGAAACAGGTATGGGCGTTGTAGAGGATAAGGTCATCAAGAACCACTACGCGGCCGAATACATCTACAATAAATACAAAAACGAAAAGACCTGCGGAGTCATCGAGGAGGACAAGGCGTTCGGAATCAAGAGAATAGCCGAGCCGATCGGACTTATAGCGGCGGTCATTCCGACGACTAACCCGACCTCCACAGCGATATTCAAGACGCTTATCTCGCTCAAGACGAGAAACGCAATAATCATAAGCCCGCACCCGAGGGCGAAGAAATCGACGATAGCGACGGCAAAGATAGTTCTTGACGCGGCGGTAAAGGCGGGAGCGCCCAAGAATATAATAGGCTGGATAGACGTTCCGTCGCTTGAGCTGACGAACGAGGTAATGAAAAGCTCCGACACAATACTCGCCACAGGCGGCCCCGGAATGGTCAAGGCGGCGTACTCGTCCGGCAAGCCGGCGCTCGGAGTAGGAGCGGGAAATACGCCGGTCATAATCGACAGCACGGCGGATATAAAGGTAGCGGTAAACTCTATTATACACTCAAAGACGTTTGACAACGGAATGATCTGCGCGTCCGAGCAGTCGGTGACGGCTCTCTCCGACGTGTATGCGGCGGTCAAAAAGGAGTTTAAGGACAGAGGCTGCTACTTCCTTAAAAAGGACGAGCTTGACAAGGTAAGAAAGACCATAATCATAAACGGAGCGGTCAACGCAAAGATAGTCGGACAGAGGGCGCACACTATCGCGAAGCTCGCGGGAGTAGAGGTTCCCGAAAGCACAAAAATACTGATAGGCGAGGTTGAGAGCGTAGACATAAGCGAGGAATTTGCGCACGAAAAGCTCTCGCCGGTGCTCGCGCTTTACAAGGCGAAAACCTTTGACGAGGCGCTTGAAAAGGCGGCTAAGCTCGTTGCCGACGGCGGCTACGGTCACACTTCGTCGCTGTATATTCACCCGTCGGAGACCGAAAAGATAGCAAAGCACGCTCAGGCAATGAAGACCTGCCGTATCCTCATCAACACCCCGTCGTCGCACGGCGGCATAGGCGATCTTTACAACTTCAAGCTCGCGCCGTCCCTGACTCTCGGCTGCGGCTCGTGGGGCGGCAACTCGGTGTCTGAGAATGTGGGCGTAAAGCATCTTATAAATATAAAAACTGTTGCCGAGAGGAGAGAGAATATGCTTTGGTTCAGAGCGCCGCAAAAGGTTTACTTCAAGAAGGGCTGTATGCCGGTCGCCCTTGACGAGCTCGGCACGGTTATGGGAAAGAAAAAGGCGTTCATTGTAACGGACCAGTTCCTTTACAAGAACGGATATACAAAGGGAATAGAGGAGAAGCTCGACGAAATGGGCATACAGCACGAGTGCTTCTTCGACGTTGCCCCGGACCCGACTCTCGGCTGTGCGCTTGAGGGCGTTAAGCAGATAAGAGCCTTTGAGCCGGACGTTATAATCGCGCTCGGCGGCGGCTCGGCTATGGACGCGGGAAAGATCATGTGGGTGCTTTACGAGCATCCCGAGGCGGACTTCTTCGATATGGCTATGCGCTTTATCGACATAAGAAAGAGGGTCTACACCTTCCCCAAGATGGGCGAGAAGGCGTCGTTTGTCGCTATTCCGACCTCGTCGGGAACCGGCTCTGAGGTTACCCCGTTCGCTGTTATAACCGACGAAAAGACGGGCATAAAATATCCTCTGGCGGACTATGAGCTTATGCCTAACATGGCTATAATAGACGCGGACAATATGATGGACCAGCCAAAGGGACTGACAAGCGCGTCGGGAATAGACGCTCTCACGCACTCCCTCGAGGCGTATGCTTCGGTTATGGCTACGGACTATACGGACGGACTCGCTTTAAAGGCTATGAAGAATATATTCGAGTATCTGCCGAGGGCATACGAAAAGGGAGCCGACGACCCCGAGGCGAGGGAGAAAATGGCTGACGCATCGACAATGGCAGGTATGGCGTTTGCAAACGCGTTCCTCGGCGTGTGCCATTCCATGGCGCACAAGCTCGGCGCGTATCATCATCTCGCCCACGGCGTAGCGAACGCTCTGCTCATAAATATAGTGATGAGATACAACGCCTGTCCGGTTCCGACTAAGATGGGGACGTTCTCTCAGTACAAATTCCCGCACACTCTTGAGAGATATGCGGAGTGCGGACGCTTCTGCGGATTTACCGGCAAGGACGACGCAGAGGTGTTCGAGAGCTTCTTAAAGGGAATTGATGAGCTGAAGGAAAGAGTCGGCATAAAGAAGACGATTGCCGATTACGGCGTTAAGGAGGAGGACTTCCTCGCGACCCTCGACGAGATGGTTGAAAACGCCTTTGACGACCAATGCACGGGCGCAAACCCGAGGTACCCGCTCATGAGCGAGATCAAGGAGATGTACCTTGAGGCGTATTACGGAAAGAAGAAGTAATTAAAGCGCTGATAATATTTAAAGAACCGTTTCACTGATGTGGACGGTTCTTTGTTTTTATGCACAGGCTGCAATGTAATTTGCATAAGGCAGCAAGTGATTTGATTTTAGCGAGGTAGCAAATTAAAGAAAATTCATATATTCTTATTGAAATTGGCGCGAAAAAGAGATATAATTATTTCACAAAAAATCATGTAAAATTTATAGATTAATTACAAAAATATTTAGCAAAGACAATGGTTTACAGTGCTAAATGATTACTCTCAATAAGCAATTTTTTGAATGAAGGCGTTACAATGAAAATATTAAAATCGACTTGTTATAAATTAACCGCGTTGACGATGTGCGTTCTGTTGTTTTTGGGGCTTCTGCTCCCGTTCCTTGTTGACGCGGCGGCGCAGGAGCAATTCCCACAGGAGTTTAATCTCATATGGTCGGCTGTCGATGACGGAGAATATATTACATATGACCAAAACGGCGTTATGCAAATGACCCCCGCCGATACCGGAACTCGTGCCGCAGGAACTATTGCGCGCTGCACTGTTAATTTTATTCTCGGAGGAGATGACAGGGCGGATCCGGGGGAAATAGAGATCAGGCTGCCGAGGTATATTTTTAAAGACAGAAACGGCAAAAATGTTGACGAGCTGTCTATCGGAGTGCCTAAAGCGCCGGACACAAGCGACGCCGAGGGATACAACTACTATATAGATGAAGATACCGATGAAATAGTGATAACAAACTGGAATACCATTGAGCCTGCCGCGATTTTTACCTGCGAGTTTGATTATTATTCGGGCAGGTCGATGAATATAAAAAACGGATATTCAACTCAATTTGACGCCGATTTAAAAATTGACCTCGACGGCGATGGCGGCGAGCCGCCTGTCGAAATGACGACTCCGCCGCTTGCTCTTGAATATCACACGTGGACTAAAATGTCTGCGCTCAAAAAATCGTTAAGAGTGAAATATGAAAGATGGCAGCCGGATTGGGGAGAAGAACCTGAAAATTCCGAAGATTATTTTTATATGCTCTGGCAGATATACAGCGAGGGTATAGGGACGCAACCGTTTTGCTGGAATCTGACCGATATTCCCGGCGAAAACATGGAGGTCGTAGGCTGGGCGGTTACAGATTGGGCGACGTCGTATTATAACGATGACAAGCTTCCGCATGTCCCGTTTACAACCGACGGAAACCCAAAGTTTCGCTACCCTGCGACGGGCTATGTTTATAAGTCGTATGAGGGAAGCAATGAAGAGCAGAGAATGTCTGGAATAAGCTTTCTTTATCACGAATATGTTTTAGTTTTGACAAAGGTTGACAGGAAAGCGGTTGAGCAGGGACAAACAGAATTTGACAATTCAATCAGAGTTGATTTTGAGGGACAGGATACCGTTGACTCGGGCTCGGATATGTATACGGATACGCGAAAATACGATCCTCCTCAGCCGTTTGCCTATAAGGGCGATACCGAAACGGTCAAGAAAAATAATGCAAACGGAGCGCGAAAATCAGTCCTGACAAAGCTCGAAGCATATGCCGACGAGCCGGATAAGGATATTGAAAGCTCTACATTTATATGTCAATATGACGTTGGATTATGGTCGTTGACTCTGCCGGAGGGAAAAACGGTAGAAACCGCCGATTATAAGGATTACGGAAAGAGAGAATATACAATTGAGCTTTCCGACGACTTGATGGCGTTGGGGGATGACGTTGATACAGCCGAGGCGTTGAACGATGAGGATTTTTCGTTTCAAAGCGTGATGCTTAATCTTTCCAGTACGAGCTTTGGAATTAATTATTATGAATATACAAACGACACGGGCGTATGGAAGGATACAAAAAATTTCGATTATGATAAATGGAAACCGCTGATAGTGCAATATAAGACCGCGAGAAACGGAGAATGGCACGATTTAGGCTATATTAGGGCGACGAGCAGCGGACAAGTCTACTTTGAAAACATCAGCGGTGAAAGCTCAACGCCGACATGGTACGCCACTGCGACGTTCCCAAAAGGAACAAAGGGCTGGAGAGTTTTAAATACAACTAATTTTTACCACAATAACCTGAGCATTTATACAACGGTTTCCCTTAAACCCACTAAACATGTTCTGGATTTGATAAAAGGGAAGGAAAAAATAAATTTATATAATTTTGATACGCTCAGAGTTTTTGATTCTAAAGGTGAATGGGCGGATAAAAAAACGTCCAGCCTAAATTCGATTACCCAAAAGAGGGACGAGGAACTTTACGAAAACGGCGTTTACGCCGCGCACAACTATGCGTATAATGTGATGGCGCACGCCGATATAACCGCCGCCATGCAAAAAACGGTAACGCTGACAAACAATCCGGCGCGTGCGGCGGTAGAGGCAAAATATTTGATACAAGAGTATGCTTCTTACAATAATATGACGCAGGCTGACGTTGAGAAGGCGGGACTCCTTGTGGATCATCGGGAAGGCACGTTTTATGAGCTTTTGCCTCAGGGAATGACAATGGACGTATCGACGCTTCACGTTTGGACAAAAACCGAGAACTATGCTTATATCCCTAATTACGGCGAAAAGACCGTAAACAGGTGCGAGCATACTCTGGAGCTTGTTGAAAACTGGCGTGATTCCGGAAGGACAATGGCTATAATCAGGGTTACGGTGCCGTCTACCGCAAGGCAGTTTTTTGACGACAGCGGTGCAAATATGATGTATGGTCTTCATGTTGAGTTTACCGGACTTTACTCTTGGGATTCGGTCGGAGATTTCGGGAACAATATTCGGAACAGTCTGGCGTTCAAGGCTACAAAATCCGACGCGCGCAAAATCCTAACAGGATATTACCCCGACGACGGGGCGATAGGCAGCGGAAAGGAAATAACCGACGCGAAGCTTCTTGCTAATTTAGATGAAAACAGGAAGCCGGACGATCCTAATGATACCATATATGCCGAGTGCGCCAAGTCCATAGACATAGTAACCTCGGCGCAGATTGAGCTTACAAAAAAGGTCAAGGCGGCGTCGGACACTCAATACAGCGACCGCTCAACAGCTATCGGAGGAGGAGCGTATTCATATCAGATAAGATTTGGCTCTCTTGAAAATTCTATAACACAGAATATGATAGCGTATGACGTTATAGAGGGCTATGAGGAGGGAAACGCAGAATATTCAAACAGATGGTACGGGATTTTTGACAGCGTTGATACGTCGCAGCCTGAACAGAAAGGTATAGATGTTAAAATTTATTATTCAACGCTGCCGCGTTCACGAATAAATCTGAATGACGTAAATTTCAGAGATTTGGAAAATACAGAGGTATGGTCAGACGTAATGCCGGCGGACAAGTCAAAAATAACCGCAATATCGTTTGATTTGAGGAAGGATATAAACGGAAACGATTATGAGCTTCCCGAAATGGAAACGATAAGCCTTTATATCAATATGAAAGCGCCGCTTGAGAGGGCGAAGGAATACGAGGAGAATAATTCTCTTGCCTATAACACCACATATTTGTCAGCAACGCTTTTGGACGTTGCGTCTGGCAGCCTGACCGAAACCCAGCACGTTCCTACGCATCATACACAGTTAGCGATAAAAGAGCCTCGGCTTGAAATACATAAATCCTCTGACCCGGAGAGCGGGACAGAGGACGATCCGACTGACGTGATAAACTATGACCCATTAAATTATGACATTTACGTCAGCAACAAGGAGCTTGCCGAGTCGATGGAAAATGTTGTGATTCAAGATAATATTCCCGAGGGCCTTGAAATAGATTCGGACAATATAATGTTTTATTCGGGAACAGACAGCGCAACACGGCAGCCGATAAGCGAATCGTCAAGAATAAAATTTGAGCAGGACGGTCAAATGCTGAGGTTCAAAATAACCACGCTGGCGGCGGGAGAAACTATGCACTTTCTCGTACCTACGCAGGTGGCGTCGAGCGGAGATACGCTCGATATGTTCAATACGGCGTACATCACGTCGGTCAATTCCGTAAATTATAATATGAACAGCGAAACTACATATCACGAAAAACTGCTCTATACAAATATAGCCTTTAAAAAGGTGAATGTAGGCGGAGAGCCGCTGAAGGATACTGAGTTTGAAATTTATACAGGGTATGACGAGAGCGCCGGTATATACTCGGGTAAGGTAAATACGCGGTATAACGGAGAAACCTTTGGTATGAATTCAGACAATGACGACGGAAGGACAGCGTCGGGAGAGGACGGTCTTGTTGTTTTCGCAAAGATGAGCTACAATACCGATCCAAGCAAACCGCAAACGGAGTATTACATTAGAGAAACAAAAGCAGCCGACGGATACAGGCTCCTTCTCGGAGCGATAAAAGTCAGGGTCGGCTATGACGGAAGATACACCATATCATATAATGGCGGAGAATACGAGCCGTCCTCCATTAAGGAACCGGCGCAGATAATAAACATGGCGCAGACGGCTCTTCCTCTTGCAGGAGATGTTGGGGTCGCGGCAATATACTTTGCCGGAGCGGCTGCCGTTTGGCTGGCTGCGTTTGGATATGTAAGATATAAGCGCAGGGCGTAAAAATCAAAATTATTATATGCTTCGGTCGCAGTTGTACGCCTGCTTTACGGGAGGAAAAGCGCTCTGCGGCGATTGCAGTCGTCACAGGCTCAGGCAAGCCGATTGAGCTTTAATGTAATTAAAAAGCGATCCCAAAACGATTTATCGTTCTGGGACCGCTTTTTTTGCGACCGGACCTGTAAGCCGGGTTCTGTCGTGAACAGCCATCTATCTTGGCAGACCGTTGCCTAATCTGCTCAACGCCACCTCCTAAGACGCGCAAGGCACGCATATGTCTTTCCACGGTGTTGCTCCAAATAGGGTTTACATGGCCGCTGCGTCTCCGCAGCGCCGGTGAGCTCTTACCTCGCCTTTCCATCCTTGCCCTTGCGGGCGGTTTATTTCTGTTGCACTTTCCCTGGGGTCGCCCCCGGCGGCCGTTAGCCGTTATTTTTGCCTTGTGGAGCCCGGACTTTCCTCGGACAGCAGCTTTCGCATCTGCCCGCGGCTGTTCAGTCCGCTCGCAGATAATATTGTAGTATATTCGCGGGATAAAGTCAAATTTATGTTGCTCTTTTCGGTGTTTTGGTATATACTCTTTAAAGATAAAATTAACTCGAAAGGATATGTTTTGTATGGATATACGGGAGGAGTCGCTCAAAAAGCATTACGAATGGAACGGGAAAATAGAGGTCGTTTCAAGGGTGAAGATAAATGATTCAAGGGATCTCTCGCTCGCCTACACTCCGGGCGTCGCTCAGCCCTGCCTCGAGATACAGAAGGATTATAAAAAGTCGTTTCAGCTCACAAGGAGGAATAACCTTGTAGCCGTTATAACGGACGGCACTGCTGTTCTCGGGCTCGGAGATATAGGCCCCGAGGCGGGTATGCCAGTCATGGAGGGCAAGTGCGCCCTGTTTAAGGAGTTCGCCGACGTAGACGCTTTCCCAATATGCGTGAGGTCGAAAAACGTCGAGGATATAGTGAAGACAGTGTACCTGATAAGCGGCAGCTTCGGCGGGATAAACCTTGAGGACATATCCGCCCCGCGCTGCTTTGAAATAGAAAGACAGCTAAAGCAGATATGCGATATTCCCGTGTTCCACGACGATCAGCACGGTACTGCTGTGGTTGTCGCCGCAGCTCTGATAAACGCGCTCAAGGTCGTAGGGAAAAGGATAGAGGAGATAAAGGTCGTGATAAACGGCGCGGGTTCAGCCGGAATTGCGATAGCAAAGCATATGCTCAATATGGGAGTAAAGAGCCTTATAATGGTCGATCGCTTCGGCATAATATGCGAGGGCATGGACGAGCTTAACAGCGAGCAGGCGTATATGGCTTCCCTTACAAACCGAGAGGGGCTTCGGGGTACTCTTGCGGACGCTATGAGGGGCGCGGATATGTTCCTCGGCGTTTCCGCTCCGAATGTGGTAAGCGAGGATATGGTAAGGTCGATGGCTGAAAAGCCTATCGTGTTCGCTATGGCGAATCCCACTCCGGAGATCATGCCCGACAAGGCTAAGGCTGCGGGAGCGGCTGTTGTCGGCACCGGCAGGTCCGATTTCCCGAATCAAATAAACAACGTGCTCGCGTTCCCGGGCATATTCAGAGGCGCTCTCGACTGCCGCGCTAAGGAGATAAACGAGGATATGAAGGTCGCGGCTTCGCTCGCGATAGCCTCCCTTGTGGACGACAGCGAGCTAAGCGCCGAGTATATCCTGCCCGAGGCGTTTGACAAGAGGATAGGCGGCGCGGTTGCCCGAGCCGTGGTTGACGCCGCGAGGAAAACCGGAGCGGCGAGAGAGTAAAATTTTAAAATTTAAAGCAGGCGGCGGTTCTCGCTTTTGATAAGCGACCGTCTCCTGCTTTTTTTTGCGTAATTGTTATTTGCCGCTCGGGGTATAGTGCGGCTGCCGCGCGCTTGTTCGACCGGCTATGTGCGCGGGTTAAGGGTTCGGGCGGCGACCGGCAAGCGCCCGCCCACGGCGGGCGCTTGCGGAAAACGCGGCGGAAAGGGTTCCGGCACAGTGGAAGCAGACCTGCCCCGCCGCGTTTTGGCTCCCGCGCCCGCCGCGCGGGCGCGGGAGCGGGTCGCCGCCCGAACAAGCCCTATCGCACGCACAGCGTTAAAACGAGTATGCGCGGCAGCGTTGAAAATCCGAGCGCGATTATTTTGCCGTGTTAAGCTCAAGGATCTCTATCTGCTTTGTCAAAATATCCGTGTACTGCACGGTGTAGCTGTGGCGCTCGCTTTCGTTATCCTCCTCAATGCGGAATATGTTCGGATAAATCGCGGTGATCACAACTCGGACGTTTTTCAGAGCAGGCTTAAGCCTCGGCATTGAAACATTGATATGTATGTGCGGGTCGCTCTCATACAGAGCCTTTACCTTTTCCTTTATTAACGCCAATTCGCTCATTTTTTTTCACCTCATAAAACGGCGGGCGGCAAAGCGATATGCTCATCTGCCGTTAATTTTTGTAATGTGCTTTACATAATAATTATACCAAAAGCCGATAAAAATTTCACGCGCCGAAATTGTAAATTTTTTTGACATATGCGCGCCGACAGCGGCTTTACCGACCTGCGACGGTAAGCCGACTTATGGGAAGAAGAAAAGCCTGATTAAGCAAAATCCTTTGAAGAAAAGGCGGGAGCTTATGAACGGCGCAGAGGGGCAGATAGAAAATAAAAGCCTTTGCGAAAAGCGGAGCTTGGAAACGGAGCAAATAGTTAAATTAAAGATAAACTCTTTGCGGTAGGCGGGGGTGCAGGGGGAACGCCGGTTCCCCCTGCAAATAGATTAAATATTAAGCAGCAGTCAAGCTGCTGAGCAGCGCCGACTGCGGTCGGCGGGAGCGTTTGTTTAAGACGCAAGCAAAAAAATTTCCTCCACACGCCTTGAATTTTAACGAAAAAAACGGTATAATATATTCAACGAGCAGCGAATGCGTAAGTCCAGTTCAGGACTTGCGCATTATTTTTTTGCTCTGAAACGGAGGAATATATTATGGAACAAATCAATCAATCTTATCTTGCGGAGGAGAAAATAGGCAGGCTTATGCGAAAGTACGCCCTGCCGTGCGTGATTTCGCTTTTGGTCGGCGCTCTTTATAATATCGTCGACCAGATATTTATCGCGAACGCGGACTACCTCGGCTCATTCGGAAACGCCGCGAATACCGTCGTTTTTCCGCTCACGGTCATCGCGCTCGCAGTCGCGGTTATGATAGGCGACGGCTGCTGCGCGTTCGTAAGCCTTTGCCTCGGCAAGGGCGAAAGGGACTCAGCCGGTAAGAGCGTGGGTATGTCAATACTTATGTCGCTTGCCGGAGGTATAGCGCTGTGCGCGGTCTACCTTATACTTCAGGAGCCTATAATAGCGATGTTCGGAGGAACGGTCAACAGCGAAACCTTCGCGCTTTCAAAGGAGTATTTCTTCTATATCACCCTCGGCATACCGTTTTATATGTTCGGTCAGGCGATGAATCCCATAATACGCGCGGACGGAAGCCCTAAGTTTGCAATGCTTTCCACGCTCGTCGGAGCGGGGATAAATATCGTGCTGGACCCCGTGTTCATTTTCTGCTTCAAGTGGGGAATGACGGGAGCGGCAGTCGCGACGGTTATCGGGCAAATAGCGGCGGCTCTGCTTTCAGTGTGGTACCTGCTTCATACGAAAAGCGTAAGGCTTTCAAAGCGCGATTTCCGCGTGGATATTCATATAATAGGCAGAACGCTCTCCCTCGGCGCTTGCAGCTTTCTCTCGCAGATCTCGCTCGTAGCGGCGATGGCGGCGATAAACAATATGATACGCGAGTACGGCGCGGCGGACCCTATATTCGGTCAGGAGATGTATGCCCAGATACCGATGGCGGTCGTCGGAATAGTGATGAAATTTTTTCAAATTGTAATTTCGATAGTCATAGGTATGGCGGCGGGGTGTATCCCGATCGTCGGGTATAATATGGGCGCGGGCAAGCCCCGGCGCGTAAAGAGCCTGTTCACGCTTCTGCTTTTGTGCGAGGCGGCGGTCGGCTTTATCGCCCTTATAATAGTCGAGCTTATGCCCGGACAGCTTACGGCGGTATTCGGCGCGGCGAATGAGAGCGCCTATTATGCCAATTTTGCCGTAAAGGCGTTCAGGATATATCTGTGTATGATAGTGTTCGCGTGCGTGAACAAGGCGGCGTTTATTTTCCTTCAGGCTATGGGCAAGGCGGCGGCGTCGACCGCGCTGTCCATGATACGAGAGGTAGTATTCGGTGTGGGCTTTGCGCTTTTGCTGCCTGTCTTTTTCGGACTCGACGGGGTTTTGTACTCTATGCCCGTATCGGATATTCTCACATTCGCAATATCGCTCTGCGTGATATTGCGGACGTATGGCGAGCTGAGGGAAAGCGAGGTCAAGTCGGAGCGAATCCCCTGCGAGCGGCGGGCATAACGGCTTGCGCCGCCGTCGCTTTTGTCGACCTGTACCCGCCCAAACGGCATTTTTTAACAAATATTTCCATATTAACAAATTATTATTTTTTTGTTTAGCAATATTTCATTTTAGTTTAAAATTTGCGTAAAGATAAGTGTATATCATATAATCATCAAAGAAAAAGACTTGCGACAACAAAATAATGAAAGTCAGGTGTTATTTATGGACAAAAATTATAATGATAATTTTGAAGGAACAGAAAACCTCGAAAAAAACGAGGGACAGGAGCACACCGCTCAGCCGCAGAGCTACGAAAACATTTACTCAAGCTCAAGCTCAAGCTCAGGCTCAGGCTCAGGCTCGTACTCTTGGAGCGGCGCGGCGGCCCCGACGGAGCAGAACCC
>CANPZK010000022.1 GCA_947588875.1 uncultured Clostridia bacterium | reverse complement strand
AATCTGAAAAGCGGTATATGTTTTGCCGGTACCGGTGGCCATAACAAGCAAAATACGGTCTTGTCCTTTCGCTATAGCTTCTACGGTACGGTTTATGGCATTACGCTGATAGTATCTCGGAGCGTAGGTAGTCTGGCTGGAATAGTAGGGCTGCTCGATAACTTTCTTCTCATTTGCAGACATGCCTTTGCCGCCGTTGGCTTCGCTCTCCCAACGAGCAGTTAGTTCTTTGACAGTCGGAAACTCGTCATAGATAAAGTGCGTCCCTCAATTTTTAGTTTAGGCAGGCTGTAATCACCCTGCCTCGTGCACTGCAAACCTGTGTTTTCAAAATTTGTTTTCATTAAAAAATCCTCCTGTAATTTGATAATAATATCATCTTACATGAGGATTTTTAATAGAATTTTCGATTTGAACAATGTGCCGATTACATTAAAAGGGCGTCACTCAATAAGCCGTTGTCCTTTTAATGCATTGCTACGCCGGAAGAGAAGGAGCAACCGTTTTGATTGGATTGCCCTCAAGCGCTGCAATGTTTACAGCGATTTTTCCCACCGCTTCAGCTCGGAAGCTGAGTTCAGAATTTTCCCTTCAATAATTTCGGTACCAGCCGAAACGGAGGGCTTTAATCCTGCGACGGTTTTTCCAAATCCGCTGCCGCCCGAGGTGGCGAACAGCACGATTTTCTTTCCTGAAAAATCATAGCTTTCCAAAAATGTGTTGATAATAGTCGGAGCGACATACCACCAAATC
Source organism: uncultured Clostridia bacterium (assembly GCA_947588875.1). GTDB lineage: Bacteria > Bacillota > Clostridia > Oscillospirales > Acutalibacteraceae > UBA7067. The sequence continues at coordinate 21,196 of CANPZK010000022.1, read as the reverse complement.
GGGAATCCCAAGAGAATCGTGTCATAAGCGCCGATGTTTGCGTTTTTGTCCGCAAGCGCCGGACGGCTGGATTTGTCGCTCATCTCAACGCTGCTGCGAGATTTTTTATCCATCCAGTTGAGGTCTGCCCGCGTGTAGGGGACGGCAGGCTGAATTTGATACAGATCAGCTCCAATGGCGCTTGCGAGATCCTTCGCAACGCCGGCGGTCGTTCCGCTTGCCGAAAAATAGGCTACCAATGTTTTGCTCATAATATTTCGCTCCTTTTTAATGCGTGTCGATGTGATTGTTTGCTGCAAGCAATTTTACAGCATTTTTATAAAATTGCTCTATGCTCTCGATATTTTTAATTGCTTTCAAGGCGCTTTCCGCTCATATTGAAAACCTTGACGGAAAGTGCGGAAAATCGCCGCGAGCTTTTTGTTTTCATTTCAAGCCCCCATATTGCTTGTCGTCGACCGGCTCCAGCCAAACGTTTTCGCCGTTTTCTCCGGGGACTTCAATCGCCAGATGGGAGAACCAGCTGTCAGGCGCGGCTCCGTGCCAGTGCTTGACTCCCGTGGGAATGTTGATGCAGTCGCCGGGCTTCATCTCCACTGCTTCCTTGCCCCACTCCTGATAGTACCCGCGACCGCCGACGCAGATTAGAATTTGTCCGCCGCCCTTGTCGGCGTTGTGAACGTGCCAGTTGTTCCGGCAGCCCGGTTCAAAGGTCACGTTGAAAATGCCAACCTGCTCCTTCGATACCGGTGCGAGATAGCTCTGACCGATGAAATACTGCTTGAAGCCGTCGTTTGGCGTGCCGATGGGGAAGAGGATTGTGTTTTGATATTTGTCTTTTTCTGTCAGCTCCGGCTCCGCCTCGTTCCAGACGTCCTTCGCCAAACGGAAAACCGCCCACGCCTTGGGCCAGCCGACATAGAAGCCCACATGGGTCACGATAGCGGCAATCTCGGCTTTCGTCACACCGTGAGCCTTTGCGTTTTCCAGGTGATAAGTCAGCGACGAATCGGTGATGCCCGACGACATCAGCGCCACAACGGTTATAATGCAGCGGGTTTTCAGGTCAATGTCTTGATTGTTCCAGTTCTCGCCAAAGAGAATGTCGTCGTTGAAGTGGGCAAAATCCGGGGCGAAGTCGCCGAGCTGATTCCTGCCTGCGGTTTGTGTAATTTTTTCCATGGTATGATCCTCCTTGAAAAATTATTTGTTTTTTAATATATTTTGGATTTTTTACGAAACCTCAATTTGTCTTATTCCAAGTATATTCCATTCTTTCGCAGATTTGCTCTGCTTTATCTATACCGAACCGATCCCGAACAAAGCCTAAAGACATATCTATTCCCGCCGATACTCCAGCGGAAATATAAAACTTACCGTCCTGAACCCATCTTGCATTTCTGTTCCATTTTACCTCGTTGCCGCAAGACACGACCCAATCAAACGCCCTTTTATTAGTAGTTGCCATTTTGCCGTTAAGCGCACCGCATTTTGCCAACAAAGCCGAACCTGTGCAAACGGATAGGCAGAACAGCGATTCATCTGCAATTCTTTTCAACACAGATAAAAATCTATTATCAGCAACAAGCTCCCTTGTTCCCCAACCTCCCGGAATGAGCCAAATAGAATTATAATCACATTCCATAATCTTGTCGGTCATGATACGGATATTCTGTCGATTGCAAATAATACCGCCATCTATAGAAAGGTAGCGTATAACGTAGCCTTCAATACTTGATAAAACTTCTACGGGACCGAACACATCAAGCGCTGTAAAATTTTGAAACAGTAAAACATTTATATTCATTTGGTTTTCTCCTGACTTTATACTACATTTCCGGTTTTCTATTTGCCGCCCTGCATCCCGCACTGCGGGCGCTCGGCTACGTTGCCGAAGTCCATACAGCCCATGCAGATAAGGGAAACATTCAAGTCTGACTTTCCCAATTTCGCGTGCTTCATCATCAAACCTTCTTTATTCTCCGAGGAGCATTCTCGCACAGTTATAGGTTATCTCGTAAATCGACATAAACACATAATTCACTCCGGCCTCCTCCATCGCCGTCCGCTGCTTTTCCGTCACGAACGTGTACGGATAAATCCCGAACATAAACGGGAAAAAGGTGTAGAGGAATCTCTGCTTTTCGGCGATCGACATCTCCGGGAAATACTTCTCTAAACAGTGCATAACCGTTTTTAAGGAGTTGCCGTAGGCGACCTTAAATTCGACGAGCCGTTCAGGGCGGCTGCTGCTTTCGAGATCGTAATGGTTCATCGACATGATTTTGAGAAGCTGAGCGCGCTTTTCAAGAGAATGTGCCAATTTGTCCGCAAATCCGTCCTTTGTAAGCGTTGCGTTTTCCTCGATGATACGGTTCAGCTCGGCAATCCACAGCTCGTACTCCCGCTTGAGCAGAGCGAGGAAGATTTCCTCTTTCGTCTGGAAGTAGTTGTAAATCGAGGTGCGGGTGAAGCTGGTTGCGCCGCCGATGTCCTTTAATGTGATTTCCTTGAAGCTCTTGGTCTGATAGAGCTTTTCGCAGGCGTTAATTATTTCCTCCCTGCGCGCCTCCGTAAGTTCCGGCGATCCCTTTGGCATGGGCGGATTCCTCACTTTCTTTATGTTTAAAATCTAAACAACCTTTTATAATGTGCGTTCCGATTATAATGCTGACGTTGTGTCAATATAGTTAGCATAGCACTATTCTGACGCGGTGTCAATACTTTACTCGAAATTTTTTAAGATTGACATCTATGTTATCATTGAATCCTTTTAGTATAATTTAATGTTTGATTATATTATTTATACTACACATAAGTGCAGCGCTTAATATGATTTCTGGTTATCTTAAGCCGCCGATATTTGAACAAAGATAAAGCGAAATAAAGCATGTTTAAAATTTATAAGAAATATAATTATAATTTTAAATTTAAAATTATAAGATAAGATAATTGATCACAGGGCAGCAAAAGAGAAAAATAGTTGAAATATTATCCATAACATGCTATAATATAACAAATTTGTGCAATTTTTTTCATATTAATTTCCAAAAACAGTTATATTCAACGAAAACGTTAAAGACAAGCGAAGTTTCATACGATGGATGAAAATTTATTATAAGCGTATCGCCTTTAACTCATAATTAGTTATTTCGGAGGATAAATTAATGTATCTTATTGCTATTTACGATAATAATTCAGCTAATATTGACTCTATTACAGAAACGATAAAGATTACGCTTATAGAGCATTGCGTGAAAAAAATATCTATAATACATATTTCGGATTACGGACATTTATATTTAAGTCCCTACAAGGTCTCTGACTGTCATCTTTTCTTAGTTTCACTTGATATGCCGAATTCTCTTGACTTTGCCTGCGAAGTGAGTAAAAAAAGTCCGTTTTGTAAGATTGTTTTTTATGGTAAAATTAAGGCTGAAATGAACGATCTATTTTCCTGTCGTCCTTCTGCTTTGCTTAAAGCGCCGGATATTTCCGAGTCACTCAAGGATTGGTTGGAGGATGAATTTAAAGAATCACCTCAAACGCTAAATATAATTTGCATAGAAACGAAAAAAGCTCAGATTTTGATGTCTGTCAAGGAGATAATATATTTTTTGAGTGAAGGTCATTACATTAACGCGATAAATGTAAAAAGTGAACTAAATGAACATTTCAAGTGTAAGCTCGACAGGATACAATCGATGGTTAGCGATTGCGTTTTTGTTCGTATTCATAAAAGTTACCTCGCGTCGCTATTGCATATCGCGAGGTTAGACAAAAAGAAGCATATGTTGGTTATGGATAATGGCGATATGCTGCCAATAAGTGATTATTACTATAAAGATGTAACGGCAAAAATCAGGAAATTTTGTCCGTTAGAGTTGTAGTTTTGAAACTCTGTTGACTTGTAAATTTAACCGAATTAATATTTATTTAAACAATAATTTAGGAGGAATTAGACATGTACGAAAATTTAAATGGCACAGCCGAAAATTTAAACGAGCTGAACAATGAGGTTGAGGAATCGAATGAAAGCTTATTGGAAACCCCTTGGGAATCACCGCTTAAAACCGACGCATTCCTTGGTAACGCCGAGGTGCGGGAAAAGGAACAGGATTTAGCAAACGCTATAAAAATGAATCGCCATGTAACCGCCGCAGAAAATGCCCTTGCTCAGGCTAAAGCAAGGGAGATCAGTGAAAAAATGGGCTAAATTAAACGCTTAATGAATTAATTCGTGGGATAATCATTAACCGTTATGACGTATTGCCGAAAAAATTGGAGAATTTTGTCCGTTAGAGTTGCAGTTTTGAAACTCTGTTGACTTGTAAATTTAACCGAATTAATATTTATTTAAACAATAATTTAGGAGGAATTAGACATGTACGAAAATTTAAATGGCATAGCCGAAAATTTAAACGTGCTGAACAATGAGGCGGGGGAATCAAATGAAAACTTATTTGAAAGCCCCGAGGGAAATGAGCCGCTTCAAACCACCGCATTCCTTGGTAACGCCGAGGTGCGGGAAAAGGAACAGGATTTAGCAAACGCTATTAAAATGAATCGCCATGTAACTGCTGCAGAAAATGCCCTTGCTCAGGCTAAAGCAAGGGAGATCAGCGAAAAAATGGGTTAAATATGAAGAACGTTATTGGCAAGATTAGGAGGTGGAAATAAATGCATGAAAATCTATATGATAACTTAATATCCGTTGACGATGCTGATAAAAAAGATTTAAATGAAAATCTATTTGATAATCCGGAGCAAGAAGTTTTACTTGATGCATCCACTGTTCGCGGAAACGAATCCGGCGGTAATGCCGAAGAAAAACTTACTGATTCAATTATAAATAACAATAAATCTGATGCAGAAGCGGCAAAAAATATTCTAAAAAATTTAAGGTCGGACGGTGCCGAAAATGTGCCTCGTGATACGCCGGAAAATATCAGGGAGCATAAACCCGAATATGAAGAAAGGGTCATATATGATAACAACGGAGTAAAAATAACTGAATATACTGCTGATTTGGGCAGCGCAGTCGGTGATGTTCCTAAAACGAGCTCTAAAGATTATACTCTTGATAGTTATGTTATTCGGTCGGGAGAATACGCTGGAATGACTCGCCCTGAACGTCTTGATTTGCGGGCAATCGACGCTATCGAAAATAATAATGATAATATTATTGGAGAACCGATAAGCGATATGAAAGAGCACAATAAGCAGGAAATGCCGTATTCGTGCGCGATAGCATGCCAGAGATATGCGATAGAAGCGCTTACCGGCAAAGAGCTTGATGAAGGAGATTTAAGGGAAATCGGAAAACGTTTTGGTTATACAGATGACCAGGGAACTCCTTTCTGTAATTCCGGCAAGGTTGCAGAAACATTTGGTCTTAAGTCGGAGTACTGTACAGACAGCGCGGGACAGGGACTGAACCTTGAAAATATTATGGAGAGAGTAGAAAACGGCGAAAAACTGATTGTTGCGGCTGATACATCAAAGCTTTATTATCCTGATAATATTTTCAGACCATTTATGATAACACAGCCTAATCACGCGATTGAAATTATTGGATTTGACAAAACTGATCCAAATGACATAAAAGTTATTGTAAATGATCCGGGTTTTGAAGACGGAGCAGGAAATGTTTATTCATGGAATGAATTTAAAGGCTGCTGCGACGGTGATTTTGTTACAATTCATAAGTAGGAGGGATTAAATTGGATTTAAAGAATTTAATGGAAGAAATAAGCAGAAATTTAACTATAAAAAGTTATGTACCGCTGAGCCAAATAATGCTTTTGCCTAGACTAACAACTAAGGACGGAGAGACAGTTGCTGAGACTTTTTATTTAAAAAGCGACATATCAAATGGACCATATACCGTATATCCGATTTCTTACAGAGTGCTTTACAATCTAAAAGAAAAAAATCCGGTACTTATGGAGCGCATAAAAAAGAGCAACATCAATTATAAAAAGCCTATCGGAACGTACGCTGAGCTTATGCAGAGCAATGATATAACTGCCGAAATGCAGGATGAGTATGCAAAGCTCTTTGAAATTGCAGCGAACAGTGACGACAACGGTAAATATGATAGCCTCACTAAAGCGTGGGAAAAGATAATCCCGGCTGAAATCTTAAAAACAATATAATGACAGGAGTATAAAAATGGGCAGAATAAAAGAAATTATCAGCATAGATTTTGGAAGCACAAATTCTCAAATGGCGCGTAAATATATTGATCTAGACAATGGAGATAGATCTATTGACTGGAACGAAAAAAATTTGACAAGCAACCTTATTTCCGATAGTGCGGGCTCTAAAAATATACCGACAGTAATTTTAAATTGGACGGGAAAGGGTGAACGACCCCAAACATGGCCGAGCGATCAACCTGCCGGAAATGATGTGGAGTATTTGCTTAAATCAGAATTTGGAGACAATGTAGAGGTGATCCGCGAGTTTAAAAGGGATTTATTCTATACTGATGAAGAAAAGAATAGTGACCCTGCTAAAATGGAAAAATACAAGGCTGCCTGCGAAAATTTAAAAATATTCCTCAAATATTTGAAAAATATAATGGAAACCAATGTTGCCGGAAAATACGAGCCAGAAGAAAGCCAAGTATACATAACTGTTCCGGTGCGCTCTAAAAATTCTGATTTTGAAACTATCAGAAAAATTGCTGAAGAAGCCGGTTGGAAAAATATAGAAATACTTGACGAAGCCAAAAGCGCGCTTGATTTTGCAATGTTTAAAACCGACTCGGAGCTTATGGCAGGAATAAAAAAATTAACAGTTAATCAATCTCTTCATGCTTTGCTTATAGATATTGGCGGCAGCACAACAGATATTGTCCATGTAGTGGTAAGCCCGGACGGAACAGGCGGTTATAAAAGCGATTATAAAACTCAATGGCCGCCGATAGGGACAACGGATACGCTGGGCTGTATCGAAATTGACAAAGCCATTGTTGACTTTTTTCTTAAAGAAGAATACCTGCTTAAAGACCTTGTTGAAGAGGAAATTAAAAAAACAGGATATAACACATTTACAAAATATAAAGAAAAATGGAGCAATGTAGCAAAACAAAATTCCCTCATTCCTGATTTAAAAGATCTTTCTAATTTTATGATGGATTTTCCAAGAATGGCAGATAAAGGCATAAAGTATGGTAAATTAAATAACTCAAAGAAGTTAGGAAGGAAGGAGTTTCAAAGACTGATCAATGGTTATATAGAGAAGCTTCAAAATGCTATCAGAGAGGTGCTTTCTCGTGATGGAATAAAAGAAAGCGAATTGGATTATGTAATCTTGACCGGCGGCGGCTCTGAAATGTACGGTATTGAAGATATGATATTGGGCAAGTTAGGTGTGAAAAATCCACTTGATTTAAAAAAGATCAAAGAGAATCCGAAGGCTTGTATACATGGATGTCAACAAAACCCATCGGCAGCTTGTTGCCTTGGAAGTTTGCTCGATAAGACAGCGATCACGTGCATAAATCATATTAACGGTAAATATTTCTGCGAGGTTGAGGTATATACTGCTAATGCAGAGGTCATTTATAACTATGGACTCGGGAAATTACAAACAGGAAAGCCGGATTTGCCGGAGGGAGCGAACCACGAGTTTACCTTTAGATTTGACATTGCCGAGGACTTGGAGCCATTGCCTAAACATGGAACTTCTAAGTTTGATAAAAATGTAATTATTTCTTCAGGTGAAAATTTACTATTCAGAATTACAATTTATAGGCAAAATCCGGATTCGGAATCTCCTTGCATAGAGTGTTCTTGGGTATATAAGTCTGAAAGATCATTGTTTAAAACATTAGGAAATTTCTGGACAGAAAAATACAAGGAGATTAAGTTAAAAAACGAAATAGAAATATCAATATCGGAAAATAGGCAAATTTCAGTTAAACCAACGTTTTCTGCCCCGGGTTATAATTCATCATACGCAAATGCTAAAGAAGTTACAATTTAGTGAAAGAAGGGAAAATATGCAAATCTATAATAAAGAATACAGAAAAAATGAGGAGGATATAAATAAAATATTTGATGAATTTTCCGCTGATTTTTGTGAAGGGGATTTTTTATCGGATTCTGTTTATTCTATACTGGATAAGTCCATGTATGAGGAAAGCGACCAAGAGCCAAAAGATTGGGATTTTCCTCCACGAAAAACAATAACGTATGTTAATTGGCAGAAGATAACCAATCTTCCCAATGGTATCGCGGGGAAACAAGACGCATATCGCTCCGCTGAAAGAATACAGAATTTTCTTTGCAGCGAGCACGCCTTGCGGCATACTGTAAGTTTTTTAATGCTTAGGCAGGATAAATATACGGGGCTATATATTGGAGCTGCTTCAAAAAGCGGCGGCGTAAATATACCGCAACAGCTTCGTGAAAATATTCAACTCAATATGCCGGGGGCAAGGTTTGTTGATGTTCCAGATGCTGAGGAAAGTAAAGAATTTTTTAATAGCATTGATTATAAAATAGGAAAACTTGAATATTGCGGAGTAATTACAGGTCAACCATCTATAAGATCCAATGAAAAAGAAAATCCTATTCAAACGCTTGACCGACTTGCGTCGGGAATTATTAATTTCAACAACTATACCGAAAGAGATTATGCTTTACTTGTGGTTTCCGAACCGGTGCCGGATGCGGAAGTAAAGAAAATTATCCAGAAAATGCAGTCGCTCAAGTCTTCTTTACATGAATTTGCTGCTCGCAATGAGAACATGTCGGAAAGCCGAAGCATTTCTCAAGGCCGAAGCACTTCTGTTTCTGCTAATCTTGGAATGTTAATGCTAACGGTGGGCAGCCTTTTGGGATCTTTAGGTACATCTGTTGGCGCTGTTGCGGGTCATATAGGATCGTTATTAGGGCTGGAAATTCAAAAAGGTTTTAATATCAATGAAAGTGCAGGTGCATATCATTCAGTTTCAAAGGAACATGTAAACTTTGAAGTTAGGTACTGTGAGAGCCTGCTTGATAAGGCGATAAAGCGAATGGAATGCGGAAGAAATTTGGGATTTTGGAACACCGGAATATATGTACTCGGAGATTCCGCAGAAACAGTGGATCTTGTAATGGCAGAGTTGAGATCCGTGTATTCGGGCGACGAAACGTATCAGGAGCCTATTAGAACCTTTAACTTTTCTAATAAATCTATGGTAAGGGATTATGCAAACAATCTTCAACTATTGCCATTGCCGGTAGAAGCGGAAAGCCAAAAGGATGAAGTTAAGAAGTTGACGGAAGAACTTTATGATGAAAAGTCTTGGCATATATTTGGAGAAATTTATCAATATATGTCCACGCCGATGACGACGGAGGAGCTTTCAATCGTTATGAGTCTTCCGCGCAAGGACGTTCCGGGACTGAGTATTAAGAAGGATGCCGTTGAATTTGCGACAAATCCTCCGTCAGCAGACTATAATGTAAGAAGCATTACGTTTGGAGAAATACTTGATATGGGCGCTCCTACCGGTCATATTTATAGCCTTGACATTGACCAGCTCAACAGACACGGCGCCTTGTTCGGACTGAATGGAGGCGGCAAAACCGTAACTTCAAAAAGAATATTAAAAGGTATGCTGAATAACAATATACCGTTCATGGTAATTGATCCGGTAAAGACAGATTATGCTTTTTGGGCGGACGAATATAATCAAAAGCATAAAAATGATGCTGATTTTACGCCGATTAAAATTTATGCGCCGGGACTCGGTTCTATTCCCGGAATACATACACCATTGTCAAAACTTTCAATGAATCCGTTTCAGCCGTTCGCCGTCAAGGGAGCTCCCTTGAATATGCAGGGACATATCAGCAGCCTTTTGGGCTTGCTTAACAAAACAATGGCAATGGGTGACTTTCTCCCAATGTTACTCGAAGAAGCGGTTGTTCAGTATCTTGAGGCAGCAATGGCTCCGGGTATAGCCGACGAATCCGAACTTGACCCCGAAAAAATTGAGCAGTATGGAGGATACCCTAAGCTGAGCGGTCTTGTAATTAAAAACGGTATTGTTGATCGAATTCTTAGCGATCGCAACTATTCAACTGAAAATACACAGAATTTTAGAGCCGCGATACAAACAAGAGTAAATAGCCTTACCCGCGGTTGGAAAAAGGACTTTTTTGAATCGAAAGATTCCACACCGCCTGATACTTTATTTGAATGCAATTCTGTTATATGTCTTGCGGGTGTTACAAACAACAGCGATAAATCCTTTTTTATGTCGTTGCTGCTTCAGGCGGCTTCCGAATACCGTCAGTCGCTTTATCAATATGATGCCAAATACCGCGAGCTTGTTAAAAATGGCAGAAAGGAACATGGCGGCAATTATCTTGCGCATTATACGGTTGTTGAAGAGGCGCATAGAATTTTACAGGTTTCAAACAAAATTGCAAGTGACGCAGACCCACAGGCTGCTGCTGCGGAAAAATTCTGTGAAATGCTTTCTGAGATTCGAGAATCAGGTGAGGGTTTGATGATTATTGATCAGTACCCTTCGCGCCTTGTTGCTGATGCGATAAAGAATACCAACCTAAAAATCATACACAGACTTCAAGCAGTAGATGACCGAGAGGCGATGGCAGGCTGTATGTCGCTTACAGAAATGCAAAGCAATTTGTTGGCGACACTAAAAAAGGGAGATGCGGTCATTAGCTCTGAACAGGATGATTCTGCGATGTGGTTGCATATTTTGTATGATAATACATAAAAATTGAAATATAAAGGGTTTACTTTATTATTGATTACTTTAATAGGAGGTGTTGCTGTTTTGGGAGTGTTAAAAAAGAACGAAGACAATGAAAAAGATAGATCTATTAAACCTATGCCTCAGTCAGATAAAAATTGCAATATTTTTAAAAAGGTTAAAGAAACCATAGAGGGTTATTCGAATAGATTTAGATCATCACCAGAAAAGAATAAAAATGAAAAGGAGAAAAAATTATCGGACAAAACTAAGTATTCATTATCGGGTGAAATTAAAGATAGGTCAGATGAACAGAGGTCACCCGAATCAGCGCTGGAAATCGAGGACAGCTGTGTTACCGAGATTGACAAATGTCGGAATAATTTAGGCAGATTTATGTGTATAACTGATGCTATTATTACCGGAAAAAGATACAAGGATGAAGAGATTAACTGCCTTTCCTTGTGTCAAAACTGGAGAGTCGTACTGGAAATAAGCGGTTGTAAAAAGCTTTTAGCCGCCTATGATGATCTTGCTGAAAAGTATAATATGGATTTTGGCTATGTCGATGAAAACGCGGCGGAAGAATTTCTAAAAAATTGGATAAAATTCTTTAATGAATTCGGTGTTTATCAGTATAAAGATAAAACGCTTAATGAAGACGGTAATGTAGTGATTACAAGAGAAAATCGCGCTTACTACGAAAACGGAAAATTGTTCGCTGACGGTAGTGTGTGTAAGGTTGTCGAAACTGCATGGGTCTTGAAAAACGGCGATATATACTTTTGCGGCAAACTCGAAGCTATTGAGGAAAAAACGTCTGATTCATGGATTATATTCCTATTCGAGCAAGAGCAAAATGAAAGCGCGAGCCAAGCGGCGCCTGAAGCAAGTGAAAATGATCAGGAGTGGGAGGCAAATAAAAATGAATGATCCCAAAATCCTTCTTCCAATGGCTCAAGGCTGTGCTCTGACTTATCCTTTTGTTGACGGAAAAACTCTTGTCAGAGAGCTGATTTTTACATATCGATGCGCCGCTGACTGCGATAACTGTCATCTTCCGATAAAAAATAACAGAACGATGCCGGTAAATATTTCCCTCGAAACTGTTGAGGAGAGCGTTGAGTATGCGAAAAAAAACGGCTATAATAATCTCCAGTTATATTTGATAGGTGGTGAAGCCTTACAGGCATTTGAAGCATTGAAAGAGTTTTATGGCGGCGTTCAAAGCATCAAAATGCAAAATCCGGATATAATAATTAATATTTTTATCGAAACTTGCGGTACTAGTATAAGCGACGAATGTAAATTTTGGCTTTTGGAAAAGGTTGCGAATGAAAATGCGCGTGATTTGTATCTTATTTTAAGATGGAATTCTCTCAATAATTATACAAAGGATAAAATCTTGCTTGAAGACAACAATAAATACTCTGATTTTTGGAGACTCATGATAGCTTTAATTTCTTTGCGCCTTGAGAAGGAAAATTTTTCAACCGACAATCTTACAACACTTTATAATAATGTTGTCTATATTAATAGCCTTTCAAAGCTGTGTGCTGTAAATTGTTATTTTGATATGAGAAATGTCAATTTGAGAAGATACAATAAGTTGCTTAACTCTTTTTTATTAAAAGGTGTTAATTTTAGTTTCTTTTACAGAAGCATCAACGGATGTTCTTGCGGAGCAAGCGAAGACAGAAATATTGAAACAATAGATTTCAATGGCTGCAAATATCATTGCAAATATCTCTCGCCTGCTTATCAACTTGGAGGAGTCTTTTCCCAAAATAACGAAGAATTTGAACGACCGGAAACTTGTAAAAAATGTGTTGTTGCAAGTAAGTGCTTTCCGTGTGCAGCTGCGATGGTAAAAACAAATGATGTTCAATGCGAAATCCAGCGTAATTTGAAATAAATGATGATGCAAGAGCGATTGGTGCATTTTGAGACTATTTTAATATTAAAGGTAAAATCCTTATGACGCAGATGTCGCAGCTGAACGGGAAATATTGTACAGATGATGGAAGAGTTCGGTAGCGGTCAGTGCGGCTGTGCCGCATGAAAAACGCGGTGGGATGCTTGCTTCCTTTGTTAGGAGGCTCTCCCGCCGCGTTTTTTAAATTTTCGCCTGATACGATTAATTTGCCGCCGCCGCGATAAGCCCAACCCAGAACAGGCTTATCGCGGCGGCGATCCGCTTTATTACTTATTCGATATATTAATTTATTTTCCTTTTACTTCTTTTCAATAGAGGCTGTTTTGTAAATGAAATCTGTTTTCCCGACCATATCGTCGCTGATTCCGCTGAACGACTTGTAAGTCGCCGAAACCTCGGATACGGCCTTCAGCCTGTTGAAAATCGCTTTTACGTCGCCGTTTACGGCGTTTACGAGGACCTGTATTCCCTCCTTTTTGAATTTTTTCAGACCGTCGGTAAGCTGCATTGAGCCGTCTTTAAGCTGCTTGATTCCGTCCGTCAGGGGAGAGGAGCCGCTTTTCAGCTCCGATATGCCGTCAAAAAGAGTCTGAGTTCCGCTTTTCAGCGTGGCCGTCCCGTCCGATAAATCGTTTGCTCCGCTCGCGAGCGTTCCGGAGCCGTCCTTAAGCTGAGATGCGCCGCTGACAAGAGAACCGGAACCGTCTTTAAGCTCGGTCGCGCCGCTTGATAGGGAGCTCGAGCCGGTCTTGAGCTGCGATACGCCGTTTACGAGAGAAGTGGAGCCGGTCTTGAGCTGAGCTGAGCCGCTCGACAGAGAGTCTGCGCCGTCCTTGAGCTGAGACGCGCCGCTTGAGAGGGAGTCTGCTCCGGCTTTCAGAGTGTCCGTGCCGGAAAGTATTTCCTTTGCACCGGCGTTAGCCCGGTCTACTCCGGCGGTATATGTCTTTACCCCGAGATAAAATTCGTTGTAGCTGTCAAGCTGTTGTTTAAGTGCGGTCAACGACTCTCTGCCTGCCTGCGCCTTTTTAACCGCGTCGGCTATCTGCCCCTGTACCTCTGCGCTGTTCATATTTTCTTCGATTAAAGAGGATATCTTCTCCTCGGTTTTTGAGCTTATCGTTTCTTTAATTGCCTCAGAGCTCATCTGCACCGATACCGCCTGCGACACCTGAAGCTGTACCTCCGCCGGTATGCTGCCCGCCGCGACTGCCGCCTCATACTGCTCGGCGGTCATTGAGTAGCCCGCCGCCGCAAGCACTCCCTCGGTCACCTGCTTTCTTACAGCGGCTTCAACGCCGGAGGTAATTACGCCGCGTTGGGATTCCACAGTCGCCGTTATCGTTTTAAGAGCCGTATTATATGCGAGTGCCTGCGCGTTATCGTCGCTTAGAGAAGCTATCAGGGCGGAAAGCACGGAGGCGTAATTGCTTATGGTCAGCTTATCTGCGCTTAGCCCTGCGGACGCGATTTGCGTATCGGCGGTCGAGAGAAGCGTGTTGAATACCGTTTCCGCGCCCTGAACGAGAGAAGCGCTGTTTGTAGAGAGGTCGTTAAGTCCCGAGGATAACGTGCCTATATAGCCCTGAAGCTCGGCAACGCCTCCGCTGAGTTGATTTGCGCCGCCGAGAAGAGAGTCGGCCCCGTCGTCGAGAGCTTTCGCGCCGCCCGCGACCTCGGAAATCCCGCCGTCGAGTGTTTTCGCGCCGTCCGCGAGCTCCGAAACGCCGTCGTCGAGAGCTTTTGCGCCGTTTGCAAGCTCCGCAGCGCCGCCGTCGAGTGTTTTCGCGCCGCCCGCAAGCTCGGAAATGCCGTTATCGAGAGTTTTTGCGCCGTCCGCGAGCGCTTTCGCTCCGCTGTCGAGGTCTGCGGCTCCCGAATTTATTTTATTCGCACCGTCATAAATTTGATTTATGCCGTCTATCAACTCCCCGGATTTGTCAAGGAGCGTGCTTATCCCGTCGTATATCTGCGAGGAGCCGTCTATAAGATCGTTGCAGGCCGTTTCAAGCTCGTTTAAGGAGCTTGAAAGCTCATCGACCTTGCCGTCTATTTCCGAAAAATCCATATCGCTGAACATATCGTTCGCGGCGAGGGTCAGGGTCGTGCTAAGCTCAAAATCGCTTACGTCCGCAGTTATTTCGACATAGCTCGGAATTTCAAAATCCTTTTTGTCTATTCCGAGATTTTCCTGCATACCCGGCAGGGCAAAGCCTATAACGTATGTCCTCGCGCCGTCGTTTATAATCTTGCCGTTCGACACCTCTACGTTGCGGAAATTATCGTTATCGACGATCATTCCCGTAAGCATTACGAAGGGAACGTAGATTTTTTCGTCCGTGCCGTCGATTTTCTTTTTCTGATATTGTCTGTTTTCATAGTCAAAGCGCATTTTGAGCTTTCCGCTCTTTCCCGCAAGCTCCTCGGGCGAAACCTGCTTGCCGTCGAGCGTGTATGTGATTTTCAATCCGACGGGGAGCGGCTTGTCGCTTGTTCCCTGATAATAAATGTCGCTGCCCTTTGCCTGCCATTCGTACATATTGCTTTCGTCAATGGTGTAGCTTTCGTCGCCCTTGACGTTTTCAATTCCCTTTAGCGTGGATACGTCCTTGATAATATCCGATGCTGAGGAGTTCCTTATCCAGTCGCTCACAATGACCTTTGAGGGCGTGCCGTCCGCGTCCGCAATGACGTAAACCGTTTCGTTTTTGCTCATGCCTGCGCCGGACGAAGCGGGCGAAGCCGCCGACTGCGTTACACCCTGCTCCTCCTTAGCGCCGGGAGTGACCGCGCTGTCGGCTCCGGCGGAATAGGCGGCGGTCGCCACGCCCACGCAGACGATAGTCAGACTCATAACAGCGGATAATATTTTTGAAACATAGCTCTTTTTAAAATTTATCATCATTCATTGCCTCCGTTTTCTTTTTTAGGTTTAAAGCCCATTGTTGTAACGCCTATTATTTTGTCAAACAGCATGAACATCGCCGGAAGTATCAAAATTACGCAGAACATACTGATTATCGCCCCGCGCGCCATAAGCGCGCAAAGCGAGGCTATCATATCGACGTCGGAGTATAGGGCTACTCCGACCGTGGCGGCAAACAGCCCCATGGCGCTGACTATTATCGACGGGATCGAGGTTTCAAGCGCGGTCAATACAGCCTCCCGCTTGCCGAAGCCGAGACTTCGCTCCTTTTTATACCTCGTCGTCATCAGTATCGCGTAGTCAACCGTAGCGCCAAGCTGTATCGTGCTTATGCAAATCGGCGCGATGAACGGCAGAGTTTCTCCGAGATAATGCGGGAGTCCGAGATTTATGAAGATAGCAAGCTCTATTACCGCGACAAGTATCACCGGCAGGCTTATGCTCTTTTCTACTACCGCAATGATTATAAATATCGCGGCGATTGAAATTATATTTACCGTTTGGAAATCAATCGAGGTTATGTCTATCATATCTCCCGTGCAGGCGGCCTCGCCGATAAGCAGTCCGTTTTTATCGTATTTGTCAATAATTGAGTTTAGCTCGGACATTTGCTTTGCGACCTCGTTTGACGCCGTTTTGTATTCCGAGATTATGACCATCATTTTCCAGTTGTCGCTTTCGAGAACCTCCTTTACGGAATCCGGCAGTATTTCCTCCGGAATCATCGGACCGACGATGCTTTCAAGCCCCAAAACGGTTTTTACTCCGTCCACCTTTTCCATTTCAGCGCTCATTTTCCTTATGTCCTTTGACGATACGGAGGAGTCCGTGAGCACCATATGAGTCGCGCCCATGCCGAATTTCTCCTGGAGCTTTGTGTTCGCTATGACATTTTCCATATCCTTCGGCAGACTCTGCGAAAGGTCGTAATAAACCTCGTTGTTTGTGCAGCCGTATCCGTAGAACGCGGGATATATTATAGCGGCAAACAGAACGAGAAACACCGGAAAAATTTTAACGATTCCGCCTGCGAGCTTCTTGACCGACGGTATGAGCGATTTGTGCATTGTCTTTTCGAGCGGCTTATCTAAGATGAGTATAAACGACGGCAATACGGTTACACAGCCGAGCACGCCGAGCAGAACGCCCTTTGCCATTACTATGCCGAGATCTCTGCCGAGCGTAAAGGTCATAAAGCACAGCGCGATAAATCCCGCCACCGTCGTGATGGAGCTTCCGAGAATCGAGCGCACGGTTTCCTTTATAGCCGACGCCATGGCCTCCCTGTGGTCGGAATAAATACCCTTTTGCTCCTCATAGCTGTGCCACAAAAAGATAGAGTAGTCCATTGTAACGGCAAGCTGAAGCACTGCGGAGAGCGCCTTTGTTATATAGGAGATCTCGCCGAGGAAAATATTCGTGCCGAGATTTAAAAGTATGGATACGCCGATGCTCGCGAGAAACACAAGCGGAACTATCCAGTTATCCATAAATACTATCATAGCGACGAGCGCGAGGATAACGGCTATCGCGACGTAGGTGCTTTCCTCCGCCTCGCATAAATTCCTCAGATCCGTGACCATGGCGGAAATTCCCGATACAAGGCATTGCCCGTTTGCGACCGAGCGTATCTCGGTTATGGCGTTTATGGTTTCGTCCGACGAGCTTGAGCTGTCAAAGAACACCGCCATGAGCGTTGCGTCGCCCGAGTTAAAGGCGTCGTATATCTTGTCGGGAAGAAGCTCCTTTGGAATTGAAATATCCAAAAGGTCGTCATACCACAGCACGGTTGAAACATGGTCGATCTCCTTGATTTTCTCCTCGGTCTTAACTATGTCCTTGTCCTTCACGCCCTCGAATATCAAAAAAGAAAAGGCGCCCTTGCCGAAATCCTCAAGCAAATAATCCTGCCCCTTGATAGTGTCGAGAGAATCGGGCAGATAGTTGAGCATATCGTAGTTGACCCGCGTGAATATCATTCCTAAAAACGACGGGATAAGCAGGACCAAAGCCGCAATGGCGATGATCACACGATGCTTTACAACAAATTTTCCGAATCTCATTCCCAAGTATTCCTCCTTTGAAAATAGTCGCAGCTTTTCTTTTTTATTTTATTAACGCACTGAAAATAAGACAACAGACATAATAAAATCCGTGCCCTGTTTTTGGGCACGGAGATGAAAATGTATGAAAATTTATATAAATTGCAGCCTGCGCGGACTCAGTCCGCCTGATTTTCGGAGCTTCTTCTGAATGCTGTTTCCATGGAGCCGTCGTACATCTCGCATATTCTTCCGAGCTGACTTCTAAGGTCGTAATCCATACCGTTATTCAGCCAGTCGATGACAAAGCCTATCAAAAGGCATTTGTAGTACATGATGATAGCGTCCTTGTCCGAGGCGTTTATATCGTACTGTGCGGAGGCGGTGCCGATGAATTTTTTGACCGCGATATATGCGACGTTGTTCAGGTATTGCTCGAACAATTCGCGGTTTGCGGAGTTGTAAATATGAAGCATTGCCGTTTTGTTTTGAAGCGCGAAGTTTATGGCTCCTGTAAGACAATCGTAAATTGAATTTACCTCCGATTGATTTTCGAGCAGTTCGTTTACCTCGTCAATCAGAATTTCCTGCAATAGGGACGGTATATCGCTGAAGTGATAGTAAAATGTGTTCCTGTTGATACCGCAATCCTCAACTATGTCTTTAACCGTTATTTTGCTAAGCGGCTTTTCGTTGAGGAGCTTCATAAACGAAAGCTTTATAGCCTTTTCTGTAAATGCTGCCATAGGCCCTCCGATAAATGTGATTGTTGTTAATATTTTACTACTTTTCCCGCCGGTCCGCAAGTCCGGCACGGCATTAATTTCCTTTAATAAAATGTATGGCGAAGCCTGCTGTTCGATTGCAAACGGATTGAAAAAATGATAAAATAATTTAAAAGAAGCCGTGCATAAGGGCGGAGGGAAAGGCTTTGTCCAAGACGGTACGCGCGGCGGAAGATACGCTCTTAGGCAGTGCTGAGCGGAATTATAAAGATATAGCTCTCGCTTTTCGGGCTGCCGCCTTTTCTCGGCTGCTTTGGTGGGGAGGATAGATTCGGGCGGCGACCCCGCGCGGCTGCGCCGCGCGGGAAAAACGCGGCGGGGGCAGGGGTGTGCGTTAAATGCGCCACGCGGAGCGGACAAGGCGATATTGCTTATATAAGCCGCGTTCCCCGCCGCGTTTTTCGCCCCTTTCCGCCGGAGGCGGAAAGGGGCCGGTCGCCGCCCGAGTACATCGTCGCCCGCACAAAGCAAAAACGTAAAGCGCGGCAGCCCTGTTCGGGAACGCCGCTTTTCAGCTCTGCCCGTCAAATCAGTATTGACAAAATTGTAAATCATTCTCGGCGTTTAGGCGCGAAACAGTTATTTACAGCGGCGAAAACCGCAAAAAACACCTCTCGGCGCGTTATGCCTTTTTAAAGTGCAAATCGCCGCCGATTTCGTTAATAGAATCTTAACAACTTTTCTCAAAGTTGTGGTAAAAAGTAATAGTGAATAACTATGCTCACAAACAAAAGTCTAAAAGGAGATGAGCAATTTGAAAAAGCTGATTTCGGCGATTTTGGCGGTCGCGGTCGTTATATCAACGTCGTTTTACGCGCTCGCGGCACAACAGCCCAATCTTGAGGTGAATACCGAAGCGCTGCTGCTTGTCGATTTGAACTCGAACGAAACGCTGTATTCAAAAAATGCGGACGAGGAAAGGGTAATGGCGTCGACAACAAAGATAATGACCTATATACTTACGGTCGAAGCGATAGACGACCTGATAAACACGAAAATCAAAATCGAGCAGCAGCCGATAGACGACGTTCTCGGTCAGGACGCGTCCATGGCGGGATTTCAGGATCACGTCGGCGAGAGCTATTCGGTTCTCGATATACTATACGGGCTTATGCTGCCGTCGGGATGCGATGCGGCGCAGATACTCGCGTACTATGTAGGCGGCGGAGATCCTCAGAGCTTTGTCGATATGATGAATCAAAGGGCGAAGGAGCTGGGATGCACAAATACGCACTTTAACGACGCGCACGGACTGTCCGAGGAAAATCATTACAGCACGGCAAAGGATATGCTCCTCATAGCGAAGCACGCGCTCGATATGCCGTATTTCAGGGAAATAGTCGGAACAGAGTATTACACCATTGAAGGGTACACAGAGCCGATAATAAATACAAATTATCTCATAGATTTTGTAAACGGCGGCAGGTACTATTACCAATATGCCACCGGCGTAAAAACGGGCTACACCGATGCGGCGGGAAAATGCCTTGTGTCCACGGCGAAAAAGGGCGATACAGAATTAATGTGCATAGCCCTCGGCGGCAAATACGACGAGGAAACAAATTATGTCAATTACGCGATGATAGATTCCGTGAATTTATATAAGTGGGCGTTTGAGAATTTCACGGAGAATATCGACATATCCATCGGAGAAAAATACAAATCGCTCCAGCTCGGTGAAAAGCTAAAGCTGAATGCCGAAATAAGCGGCAGCAACATAGACGCGATACCGGAGATAAGGTGGTCGTCCTCTAACGAGAGCGTTGCGACCGTCGACCAAAACGGCGTCGTTACAGCCGTTTCAATGGGCGAGGCACAGATAAAAGCGGAAACTCAAACCGGAAATTTTGCTGTTTGCAGCGTCGGCTGCGGCTACTACAACGGAATCGACGTAACGTCGAGGTACGGCGATTATACGAGCGGCGAAAAGGAGCCGATAGACTGGAAGGCGGTCAAGGACAGCGGAATGGATTTTGCAATAATCCGCGCCGGCTGGGGCTGGGAGGATTATCCCTCGCAAAACGACGTGTCTTTTGTCGAGAATATAAAGGGCGCGGTTGAGAACGGCATACCTGTCGGGCTGAACTTTGTCGCATACGCGACCGATAAGGAAACCGCGCGGCTTGAAGCGGAATATCTCTTGAGGGAGATAGACGAATACATACCCGAGTATAAGGATTTCATAGCGCTGCCGATTTCATACAATATGACGGACAACCAATTCAAGGAATTTACCGCAGAGCAAAATACTGAAATAGCGCTGGAATTTAACCGCGTTATGAACGAAAACGGATATAAGACGATGTGCTATGCGAATAAGAGCATATTTTCAAATATTGATACTGCGGCTATAAAGAACGCGGGCATGGGACTGTGGTACGCCTATTACCCCTACAATCCGGACTTTTCGGAGAAGATAAAGGTAAACGGGGAATATGTGCCGGAGGTATGGCAGTACCGCGGCGACGGGTACCTGCCCGAGGCGTCGGAGAGCTTTAATACAAAGCAGAGCATTATTTATATGCTCAGCACCGAGTTTGAGCAGTATATGCCGCCGACGGTTAGCGCCGCTCAGGTAGAAAACGAGCAGGCGGCGGAAATCACATGGGGCGATGTTCCGTATGAAATATCCGGCTATGCGCTCTACCGCAGGGCATCAAACGGCGGAGAGCTTGAAAAAATTGCCGATATGAGCGCGTCGGAGCATAAATACACAGACTCCGATTTGAAGTGGAACGACAGCTATATATACTACGTCGCGGCAAAGGCGAGCGATTTCCT
>CANPZK010000021.1 GCA_947588875.1 uncultured Clostridia bacterium | reverse complement strand
AGCCGACGGCGAACACCTCTTTCGACTGCGCCTGATGCTTGATTGAGATAACCTCGTCGTGTCCGGCGAATATGACCTCGTGCTCGCCCACTATCGAGCCGCCGCGGATAGCGTGTATGCCGATCTCATTCTTCTCTCTCTTTCTTCTGTATGCGTGTCTGTCGTACACATACTGCGGCTGCGCGTCCATTACCTCTGAGATACCGTCGGCTATCATAAGCGCCGTGCCGCTTGGCGCGTCGATTTTTTGATTGTGGTGCTTTTCGATGATTTCAACGTCGAACGCGTCGCCCAGAATGGACTCAGCCTTTTTGACAAGACCGATAAGCAGATTTATGCCGATAGACATATTCCCGGAGCGGAAAATGCCGACGGATTTTGACGCTTCGTTTATCTTTTCGATTTGCTCCTTTGTGTATCCCGTGGTGCAAATTACGGCGTTCTTTTTGTTGTCGAGCGCATACTTTAAAAGTCCGTCCAAGGTCACAGGATTGGAGAAGTCGATAATCACATCGGCGTCAACGTCTATTTTTGTGAAATCGTCGAACACGGGAAAATCATAGCCGCAGTTTGTTATAATATCAACTCCGGCGGCTATCGTGCAGTCGCTGCGCTCGCCGACCGCCTTGACAATCGCCTGCCCCATCTTTCCGTTGCATCCGCACAGAATTATCCTTGTCATTTCATCATCCCATACCTTTATATTTTTTAATTCCTTATTTTATAAGTCCGTATTCCTCAAGTACAGCCTTGAGCGCCTGATGGTTTTCCTGAGTCATTGAGCAAAGCGGAAGCCTGCACTCGCCGCAGTCAAAGCCTATCATATTCATAGCCTCTTTTACCGGTATCGGATTTACGTCGCAAAAGAGCATATTCATGAGCTTCAAATATTTAAGGTGGAGCTTTGCCGCCTTATCGGTTTCGCCGCTGAGCATAAGAGATGTGATTTCGTGCATTTCCTTCGGCATTACGTTTGCGAAAACAGAAATAACGCCCTTGCCGCCGAGGCTCATAAGCGGGACGGTCAAATCGTCGTTTCCTGAGTAAATCGTGAGAGCGTCCCCGCATTCCGCGAGTATCTGAGCCGCATATCCCACGTCTCCGCTCGCCTCCTTCGCGGCGACGATGTTTTCTATCTTTGAAAGCTCCTTATATGTGTTCAGCCGGATATTGCAGCCGGTTCTCGACGGCACGTTATAGAGGATTATCGGAAGGCTCGTGCATTCGGCTATCGCCGTAAAATGCTTTACAAGCCCCTGCTGCGAGCTTTTGTTATAATACGGAGTAACGGATAAAATGGCGTCCGCGCCAAGCTCCTCCGCCGTTTTTGTAAGCTCGACGGCATATCTCGTATCATTGCTGCCGGTTCCGGCTATTACGGGAACTCTGCCGCCGACCTTTTCGAGCGTGAACGATATAACGTCGCAGTGCTCCTTGTGGTCGAGCACCGCGGATTCGCCCGTGGTGCCGCAGCTAACTATTGCGTCGGTGCCGTTTTCTATCTGAAATTCTATTATTTTTTCAAGAGAATCGTAGTTTACAGAGCCGTCTGAGTTCATCGGAGTTATTATTGCAACGGCGCTTCCGGTAAAAACTGTCTTTTTCATTTTAGATATTGCCTCCGTTATGCAATTGGTATCAGTCCATATAGCCCTCTGCGCAGAGCAGCTCGGCCATCAAAACCGCTCCGCCTGCCGCGCCTCTGAGCGTATTATGCGACATACAAACAAATTTAATGGTATATTGCGAGTCCTCTCTGAGTCTGCCGATTGATACCGCCATTCCGTTTTCAAGGTTTCTCTCGGACTTTATCTGCGGTCTGTCAGGCTCTGTGAAATAGTGCAGGAACTGCTTTGGCGCGCTCGGAAGGTTAAGCTCCTGCGCTCTGCCCTTATAGCTTTCCCATCTCGAAATGATCTCGTCAAGGGAACATTCCTTTTCAAACGACACAAATACCGCCGCCGTGTGTCCGTCGCTTATCGGCACGCGGATACACTGCGATGTGATAGACGGCGTCTGAGCGTTTACTATTTTGTCGCCGTCGATATGTCCCCATATCTTCATCGGCTCCTGCTCGGATTTTTCCTCCTCGCCGCCGATATACGGAACGATATTGTCAACTATTTCGGGCCACGACTTAAACGTCTTTCCCGCGCCGGAGATAGCCTGATATGTGCAGGCGAGCACCTTTGTTACGCCGAGATCCATAAGCGGGTGTATCGCCGGAACATAGCTCTGGAGCGAGCAGTTTGACTTCACCGCGATAAAGCCCCTCTTTGTGCCGAGGCGCTTTTTCTGCGCCGGAATTATACGGGCGTGGTCGGCGTTTATCTCAGGTATTATCATGGGAACGTCGGGAGTGGACCTGTGCGCGCTGTTGTTTGAGATAACGGGACATTCCGCCTTGGCGTATCTCTCCTCAAGCGCTCTGATTTCCTCCTTCTTCATATCTACCGCGCAGAACACGAAATCTACGTTTTCGATGACCTCCTCGACGTTTGAAGCGTCATGTATTATCATATCGGCGAGCTTTTCGGGTATGGGAGCGTCCATTGCCCAGCGCTCTCCAACGGCGTCCTTATATTTTTTGCCGGCGCTTCTTGCGCTTGCGGCGAGCGTTGTCACCTCAAACCACGGATGATCCGCAAGCAGAAGCGAAAACCTCTGCCCTACCATGCCTGTCGCGCCGATAATACCAACTTTGTACTTCTTCATAACGAAATTGAGCCTCCTGTTATCTATCCCTTTGCAGGAAAATGAAAAAATAAGTTGTCAATCAAGACAAAATAAAATATAATAATGAAAGCACGCGTATTTTTCGCGCGGATCTTGCATATAAACGCAAAATCTCTTTATTCTATAATATACCATATGCTGTGGTCTGTTGTCAATTTTTTAGAACAACTTTGAAAGGATTTTCTATGAAAACGAAGGACTTTTATTACGAATTGCCAAAGGAGCTTATCGCTCAGACTCCGCTTGAGCCGAGGGACAG
Organism: uncultured Clostridia bacterium; assembly: GCA_947588875.1. Taxonomy (GTDB): domain Bacteria; phylum Bacillota; class Clostridia; order Oscillospirales; family Acutalibacteraceae; genus UBA7067. The sequence continues at coordinate 19,144 of CANPZK010000021.1, read as the reverse complement.
CTCCCGACTGCTCGTTCTTGACAGAAAGAGCGGAGAAATAGCGCACAGGCACTTTTATAATATCATCGACGAGCTAAACGCCGGCGACTGCCTTATACTCAACAATTCGCGCGTACTGCCCGCGAGGATATACGGGATAAAGGAGCCAACCGGCGCCTGCGTTGAATTTCTCTTGCTGAAGCAGGTGGAAAACAATATATGGGAATGTCTTGCCGGCCCCGGCAAGAAGGCAAAGCCCGGGACTAAATTCACATTCGGCGACGGGGTGCTGCGGTGCGAGGTGTTGTCCGTGACCGAGGACGGCAACAGGATAGCGAAATTCGACTACGGCGAGGAGGGCTTTTTTGCCGCCCTTGAACGCGTCGGCAAAATGCCTCTGCCGCCATACATAACCGAGGAGCTAAAGGATCAGGAGCGTTATCAGACCGTATACAGCAGCGAGCTCGGCTCCGCCGCCGCGCCGACCGCCGGACTTCATTTTACGAAGGAGCTTTTAAGCAAAATAAAGGACAAGGGCATTAATATAGGCTTTGTAACCCTGCACGTCGGATTGGGGACGTTTCGCCCCGTAAAGGCCGACGAGATAACCGACCACAAGATGCACAGCGAGCATATTGAACTGCCGCCGTCTACCGCGCGGCTGATAAACGAAACAAGGAATAACGGCGGACGTGTAATAGCCGTCGGCACGACGAGCTGCCGAACGCTTGAGGCGGCGGCGACGGTCTGCGGCGGGAGGATAGAGCCGTATGTCGGCAGTACGGATATTTTTATATACCCGGGATATGAATTCAAGGCGATAGACGGCTTGATAACCAATTTTCACCTGCCGGAAAGCACGCTTATTATGCTCGTCAGCGCGTTCGCGGGATATGAAAGCACAATGAACGCGTATAAAATCGCAGTTGAGGAGAAATACAGATTTTTCTCTTTCGGCGACGCCATGGCGATTCTGTGAGGTGATTTCGATGTTTAACATTTTAAAAACAGAGGGCTATGCCCGACGGGGCGTGTTTGAAACGCCGCACGGAGCTATACAGACTCCGTTTTTTATGAACGTGGCGACCTGCGGAGCAATAAAGGGCGCTGTTTCGGCGCTCGACTTAAAAGAACTTCAATGTCAGGTGCAGCTTTGCAACACATATCATCTTCATTTAAGACCCGGCGACGAAGTGGTAAAGGAGCTTGGCGGGATTAGAAAATTCACAAGATGGGACGGCCCCGTATTGACGGACAGCGGCGGCTTTCAGGTGTTTTCGCTTGCAAAGCTCAGAAAAATAAAGGAGGAGGGCGTTTATTTTAACTCTCACATCGACGGGCGCAGGATATTCATGGGACCCGAGGAGAGCATGAGGATACAGTCAAATCTCGGCTCCACGATTGCAATGGCGTTCGACGAGTGCATTGAAAACCCCTCTCCGTACAAATACACAAAGCAATCCGTCGAGCGTACCGCAAGGTGGCTCGGGCGGTGCAAGGCGGAGCTTGACCGGCTGAACTCGCTCGAGAGCACGATAAACCGCGAGCAAATGCTTTTCGGAATAAATCAGGGCGGCACATACGACGATCTGCGCTTAGAGCATATGAAGGCTATTTCGGAGCTCGATCTGTCCGGCTACGCGATAGGCGGTCTTGCGGTCGGCGAGCCTGCGGAGGTTATGTATCACATAATCGACATAGTTGCGGAGCAAATGCCGTCGGATAAGCCGCGTTATCTCATGGGCGTTGGCACGCCTGTAAACATTCTTGAGGCTGTACACCGGGGAATCGATATGTTCGACTGCGTTATGCCGACGAGGAACGCGCGTCACGGTCAGATATTCACAAAGCAGGGAATAAGAAATATTAAAAACGCGAAATACGCTCTTGACACCCTCCCGCTTGACGAGGACTGCGACTGCCCGGTTTGCAGTCATTTTGACAGGGCGTACATTCATCATTTATTTAAGGGCGGCGAAATGCTCGGTATGCGGCTTTCGGTGATGCACAATCTTTATTTCTACAACAATATGCTTGCAGAAATTCGCGACGCTCTGGACAAGGGCGTGTTTGAAGCATATTATAAAAACGGAGTCGAGCGATTCGGAGGGAGAATATGAACGCTTGCCGTTCTTTTGCCCGGAGCGGCTATCGTATTTAACGCGATTAACTTTTTCTATTTTGAGCCGGCTTTTCTTTCCGTTCCGTCATATTATTTAATGCAAGTAATGCAAAGCCATAAGGAGAACCCAGATGAATAATGATATAATTTACGAGCTTTTCAAAGAAAGGGTCGAGCGGTCGCCGGACGCGGCTGCGGTGTTCGACGAGGAGCGCAGACTATCCTTCGCGGAGCTTGACAGGCTGATAGACACGATAGCCTCAAAGATTCCAAAATCCGCGCAAAGGGTCGGCATTATAATGGAGCATTCCGTTGAAATGATCGCCGCGATTTTTGCCGTTCTGAAAACGGGGAAGGCGTATGTTCCGGTTGAGCCGTTCTTTCCGCAGGAAAGGATAAGCTTTATGATGAAGGACGCGGAAGCCGATGTTATAATCGTCAACAGCGCGCACCGTGAAAAGGCGGGCGGCCGCCGAACCGTCACAGTGGACGCGGGAATCAAGCCCGAGGATATTTCCGTTAAACCGTCTGCCAAGCCCGACGACATAGCTTATATCCTCTACACCTCCGGCTCTACGGGAACGCCAAAGGGCGTAGCCGTCCGCAACCGCAACGTCTGCCATTACGTCCGGGCGTTTCAAAATGAATTTCACCCCGACGCAACTGACGTTATGCTCCAATATTCCGTCTGCTCCTTTGACATTTTTGTAGAGGAGGTTTTCACCTCTCTGCTTTCGGGAGCCGCGCTAGCCATTCCGTCGGCGGAAACGAAAAAGGATATAAACGCTCTTATGAAGTTTGTCGATGACAACAACGTCACCGAAATAAGCGGTTTCCCCTATCTTCTGCTCGAAATGAACCATCTTCCCGAAATACCGAAATCACTGCGACTGCTGATAAGCGGCGGCGACGTTCTGCGCGCGAGCTATATATCAAATCTCATCGACAAGACGGAAATCTACAACACCTACGGTCCGTCGGAAACGACGGTTTGCGCCGCCTACTGCCGCTGTAACAGCACAGAGCCTCTTTCGGACGGAACATATCCCGTGGGAAAGCCCGTGCTCGGCGTGCAAATAGAGATACTCGACGAGCGCTCAAAGCCGGTCAAGGCGGGCGAAACTGGTGAAATATGTATATCAGGCGGAGGGGTTTCCGCAGGCTATATCGGCGGCAGAGAAAAGGAAAACGAATCGTTTTCGAGCAGTCCCGACGGCGCGGCGCTTTATCACAGCGGCGACCTCGGCTACTGTCTGCCGGACGGAAGCATAGCCTTTTTGCACCGCAGGGACTCCCAGATAATGATTTTGGGGAAGCGCGTAGAGCCGGGCGAGGTCGAGAGCGTGCTGTGTCAATGTCCCGAAATAGAAAAGGCCGTTGTAAAGCCATACAGGGACGAACAGAATCTGCACTATATGGTGGCGTACATCGTTTTAAAGCAGCCAAAGGCGCATCTGTCCACGCTGAAAAAGGAAATGGCAAGATTTTTGCCGAATTATATGATACCTGAATTTTTTGTCAGTATGCCCGACATTCCTCTAAACGCCAACGGCAAGGTCGATACGGACGCCCTGCCGGTCGTTATGAAGGAGGGTTACATATGCTGACGATAAGACAGGCGTCCCTTGATGAGCTTGAAGAGCTAATGGAGTGGCGTATGGAGGTGCTTAGCCATGTCTTTGCTATTCCCCCGGACGAGGATACGAGAGATTTATACGAGGCAAATCTCGCCTACTACAAATCGGCTCTTCCTAAAGGCGAGCACATCGCCGTATTTGCGGAGATTTCAGGCGCAACAGTCGGCTGCGGAGGTCTGTGCCTGTATTCGGAGATGCCCTCCCCCGATAATCCGAGCGGACAGTGCGCCTATCTTATGAATATATATACGCGCGAGCAATACCGCAGACAGGGAATAGGAAAAACAATCGCCGAATGGCTTATAGGCCGCGCGAAAGAACGGGGCGTTACGAAAATTTATCTTGAAACCTCGGACAGCGGCAGGCCGATGTATGAAAGCCTCGGCTTTAGAGATATGCGGGATTACCTGATGCTTTAACGGAGGTGTTATTATGACTGAACCGATAAAAACCGCAATAGACGGCAAAGAAATTTCTCTTTTCAAAAGCGACGTTCCGAACGCCCCGACGGTCTATGCCAATATGTATATGGAGGTCGGGCGCGGCGTTTTAAAGGAGTGCGAGGCTCTCGGCTGCAAGCCGTTTAATCTTGTGTCGATCTCAAACCTGCGCTGGGACGAGGAGCTATCGCCGTGGCCGCACGAGCCGATTGTTTCCGACAGCGACCATTTCACGGGCGAGGCGGGCGATTACGCGCGGATATTGGTCGAGAAGATCATTCCATATGCAGAGAGCATAACGGGAGCGCAGTCTCGCCGAATCATAGCGGGATATTCCATGGGAGGGCTTTTTGCGCTGTACGCGCCGTATGTTACGGACGTATTCTCCTGCGCCGTGTCCGCTTCCGGCTCCGTCTGGTACCCCGAGTTCAAGGAGTATGTTCAAGCTCACGATTTTATCAAAGCGCCGGATAAAATATATCTTTCGCTTGGGGATACCGAAAGCAGAACGCGGAATCCATTTTTAAAGCGGACAGAGCGTTGTATGGAGGAGCTTTTTTCCCACTATCGCCAAAGCGGTATCGAAACCATATTTGAATTAAACCCGGGGAATCATTACAAGGACGCTGAATTGAGGCTGGCAAAGGGAATCGCCTGGGCTCTTGAATAAACGGCTCGCATAAAAAGCGGGCGCAGGCTGCTGAAAATAGATTTATAGGTAAAAAGATAAAAAAATTACTCGCTCTGCGGCGAAAATCGCGCCGCCCGTTTTATGCAAAGAACGGGCGGCGCGTTTATTATATTTTTTCGGAAATAATATAGACCAATTCCCGCTGTTTTTGTGTCACAAGCCGGATTCAACCATAAAATATTAATAAATTGCGGAAGGAGGTTAATATGGCTTTTGATACAAGGGAGCTGTTTGCTCGTCTTATACAATGCGAGGCAGGCGGGGAAGGCGAGGACGGAATGAGGGCTGTTGCCTCCGTCATCATGAACAGGGCAACCGTTGGATACGGCGAGTTTGCAAGGGTAAGCAACGGCGGCGACGTTCGCGCGATTATAGAGCAGCAATATCAGTTCGTCTGCATGAGAACCACCGTGGGCGGAGAATACAATCCGCAGAACATATACAATGCGAATCCTACGGAAGTGCAGTATTCGATAGTGGACTGGGCTCTTGCCGGAAACACGTTTTCGGCGGTCGGCAATTCGCTGTTCTTCTTTAACCCCTATTCCGAGCAATGCCCGACGTATTTTCCCGCAAACCAAATCGGCGTTATTTACAGCCGGGTCGGAGCGCACTGCTTTTATGCTCCGACAGAAAAATACAAACTGACATAACGGAGGCAGCATATGGATAACAACAGTATTGATTTTGGCAAAATTTACGGTATCTCCGGCAACTGCGCAGGCGGTCCGTGCGAGCTTACGGGCAACATAGTTCCTAACACGCCGTCGCTCGAACAGATAGCGAGCTATAACGTGCAGTTAAGGGCGAGGGAGATACCTAACCCCGAGGTAGAGAGGAAGCTCAGAACGCTTGAGGACGCGATAGGCGAAAATATAATAACGACCGCTCCGGCGGTTGCGGGAACGGGCGACACGCCGACGAGCGCTACGCAAATGGCGGCAAACGGACAGACCATGCGCGGCTCCGCCGAGGGGCAGACAATGAATATGACTCACTCGATGGGAGATATTTCCGACACCGACTACAACACTCCTCAGCAGTGGGCGCCGCAGCAGACGATTGGCACGCCTATGATGAGCGGAACTCCGGCAGGCTCGGATATTGCTCCGATAACTGAATTTAATCAGCCGTATCCGATTACCGGAGAGAGCATACAGTATCTCAATGGTTTTATGCGAACGCAGATAGGCAGAAGAGTGGAGATACAGATGCTCGTGGGCAGCGACACGCTCGTTACAAAGGAGGGCTTTTTGCTCGGTATAGGCGCTAATTATATTTTGATCAACGAAACTGGCACGAACGATTTGACAAGCTGCGACTTCTACAACATAAAATTCGTGAGGTATTTCTACTGACCGCCGATTTCACGCCGCTTTTTGTCTGATTTTTTAAGCGGGTTTCAGCTTTATGGGCGGCTATATAAAAAATAAAAGCAGATTTATCCTTGCAATATTAAAAAACCCGACGCGAACCGTGTTTTTCGGTTCGCGTCGGGTTTGTGGATTTTTATTGACCTTTTGCTATTTTCACGCTTTACAAAGTGCATTAAAGTTCCAAATTTAAAGTACACTACCTTCATGCGGCTCAATGCACCTTTCATTATAGCGTCTCTAAATAATTCATAAATTTCTGCTTATTTTCATATGCTGTAGTTGTAGGTCTGCCTAAATTAGCTCTTGCGCCGATAGCGCACTTTACTTCGATAAAGGTAAGCTCATTGTTTGACTTTGCTGTTTCAAGCGCTTTGTCAAAATCATTGAAATTATCAACCGAATAAACGCAGGAATAGCCGCAGGCTCTTGCTATGCTTTCAAGTCTAATATTAAATGCAACCGTTGGCATACCGCCCACAGTTTCGTGAGCGCCATTGTTTATGACGATATGAACAAGGTTTTTCGGATTATTCGCACCTATTACAGCGGCGGCGCCCATGTGCATCAAAAAAGCTCCGTCGCCGTCAATACACCATATTTTTGTACTTGGCTTATTAAGAGAAATCCCAAGAGCGATAGATGAGCTGTGTCCCATAGAACCAACTGTTAAGAAATCATATTTATGACTCTGAGCGTTTGTCTCACGTATTTCAAAAAGCTCTCTACTTGCCTTTCCTGTTGTTGAAATAATTGGATCTTCACCGCTTATCTTTGTAATATGATGAATTATTTCTTCGCGGAGCATTGTGTAACCGTTTTTATACTCCACATTAACGCCGTACGAAAGCGCCCCGTCTCCTATTATGAATGCTACGTCCTTATTTTTTGATAAATCACATCTGAACTTGTTCATAGCGTCCGCAACTTCATTTACCGTTGTATCTTTAGTTATAACAAACGTATTTATCCCCATATCCTCAAGAAGTTTAACTGTTATTTGCCCTTGATAGATATGCTGCGGCTCATCTTTAATGCCCGGTTGCCCTCTCCAGCCGACAACAAATATCATTGGAATTGCATATACTTTATCATTAAGCAGGCTGGCAACGGGATTAATAATATTGCCTTCGCCTGAATTCTGTAAATAAACAGTCGCTACCTTTCCCGTAGACAAATGATATCCTGCCGCTATTGCGACGCAATTTCCCTCATTAGCGGCAATAATATGATGTTGAGGGTCAACTCCATAAGTATTTATCAAATAATTACAAAGTGCTTTTAGGCGACTATCAGGTACACCTGTATAAAAATCAGAATCTAGTATATCTATAAATTTTTCTACTTCCATAAGTCTATTTCCTTTCCATAAGTATCTTGTGATATATTGTATCAATGTCAACAATTTCGAGTTTTATTGGATTGTTTTTCAGCCTTTCAGGATTAACTGAATTTTTTAATATCACAAAATCCTCTTCGGATGCTATCGGAGCGCTCATATTAAGCTCACCGATAAGTTCGTTGAATTTGATACTTGCTTGTATTGCGTTTTTACACTCCATAGCATTTGCGATTTGAATAAATATCTCATTCAAAAACCTTTCGCCACGCGGATCAATGCATTTATCTGTATGTTGTATCATAAAAGGGAAGAGTTTTGAAATGCAAAGCGCCGCTGCATGACCGTGTGCGATTCCATAAAGGCTTGTCAATTTATAACACATGGCATGACCTGCCGTTGTTTGAGTTATATTAATTGCTTTTCCTGCTATATTCGAGGCTTGCATCATATATGCGTTTCCTTTATCCTCGTTTGCAATATAAGAATCTTTGTTGTCTAAAATCATTTTGATCGCTGCTTCAGAAAACTTGCGACTTTCTTCTGTTGAATTCACGGACCAAAAAGATTCTATTGCATGGCAAAGCGCATCTAACATAGTAGATTTTTTCTGATATATAGGTAAAGTTTTCAGCAGCCGCGGCTCCATTAGAATAGCCGACGGCAAGCATCCGTCATTTGCTATGCTTTGTTTTTCACCGTTATAATAAATAACCGCATAACGCGTAGATTCCGAGCCGGTTCCGGCAGTAGTGGGAATTGCCAGAAAGGGAATATCGTTTGGAACCGGAGTTTGTTCTAAATAGCTTTGACTATCGTCCATATTGCAATATAATTTTATACATTTCGCTACATCTATTGCACTTCCGCCGCCTATAGCAATAATCATATCACAAGACTCAGTTTTAAATAGCTGAACGCCTTTAATAACTGATTCATATTGTGGGTTTGGTTTAAAATCATTAAAATATATAATATTAACTTTTAATCTATCATTTAAATAAGCAAAATAATCATTAATGCTAAGTAAACTTAATGATTTATCGCCAACAAGCATTATGTTTTTGCTTTTTTGCTCTAAAATATATTCATCTAATAAATCATAATTATTTTCTAAAGTAATTATTTTTTGCTTTTTCACTATATTCTCCTTTCTCAGATATCTTCCGGAATAAGACTGATAATTTCTTTAAACGGCATACAAATATCATCACATTCCTTGCCTCTGTGATTTTTAAGGATCACTTCAGCGGCGTGTTTCATCGCGGGAAAACCTGTTCTCGTAAGTTGATTTGCATAAATTATGATATTTACTCCGCGTTTTATAAATTCTTCTTCGGTAACGGTATTAAAGGACGTCGGAACGACAACAATGGGTGTGGTTTTGTTTTTCGCTCTAAACCTTTCTACAAAATCAAATATTTCAGAAGGGTCTTTCTTACGGCTATGTATCATAATAGCGTCTGCTCCGGCTGAAGTAAAGGCAAACGCTCTTTCAAGCGCATCGTCTAAACCCCGGTCGAGAATAAGGCTTTCAATTCTTGCACATATCATAAACTCCTTGGTTCTTTGCGCCTTTTTCCCCGCTCGTATTTTTTCACAAAATTCGGGAATAGACGCTTGGGTCTGTTTAACCTCTGTGCCAAAAAGGCTGTTCTTTTTTAAACCTGTTTTGTCCTCAATAATAACCATGGAAACACCCATTCTTTCAAGCGTACGAACGGTATATACGAAATGCTCGGTTAATCCGCCGGTGTCTCCGTCGAATATTATCGGTTTTGTTGTTACTTCACATATGTCATCAATAGTACGAAAACGCGACGTCATATCAACGAGTTCAATATCAGGCTTTCCTTTTGCGGTTGAATCACATAAAGAGCTAATCCACATGGCATCGAATTGCCGCGTACCTCCATTCTCCTGAACGATTGTATCCTCAACAATCAATCCCGTAAGTCCGCTGTGAGCTTCCATAGCAATAGCAATCCCTTTCATGGCAAGCACTTTTTTCAACCTGCCGCGTCTAATATCAGGGGTGGATAGCTCTGCCCTCGCCCGCTTCTCCAGCTCGATATATTTTTCTTCTTTCAAGTAAGGAAATTCTACAAGTCTTCCTCCATAAGTCGCAAGTATTGATACTACCTCATCGCGTATAGGTTTTTGAATGCCGGAAATCCAATCATCGCCATGAACAACAAAATCCGGATTATATTTTTCTAAATTTTCTTTATAACTCAGTGTTTTTTGCTCAACCACCTTATATACGCCTGCAATATTTTCAAATATGGATTTACGCTCTGCAAACGGAATTAAAGGAAATCGTTTATACCCGATAACAGCTTCGTCAGAAAGCACCCCTATAATCAGTTTGCCGAGTTTTTTTGCTTTATGAATTATTGCGATATGACCGCTGTGTATTATATCGGTAGAAAAGCACATATAAACTTTACGATTATTTATTTTCTTTAATTTTTCGGTAACGACCGCAAGGTCTTCCGGATTATCTATTTCACTGCATAACAAATTCTTAGTATCAAGGGCAAATATATTTGCTTCGCCATTCAATTTATTCAAAGCATTTTCGGCATATACGGTTCTATTGTCGTTTTCGCAAAATTCAATTATTTTGTCCAACCATTTTTTCCAATCGTCCTTTTTCAATTTATATAAAGGCTGCGCCTCCAGCGCATCATTATATACATCAACACCTATTTTTTGAACCACGCCGTCAACAATCTGTGCTTTAAAATCCTTCTCGGGCAGAGGATGTGTAGAACTTACAACAACACAACTGTTTTCGTTATTTACTACCATATCAAATACTTCTTGTTCAAATACAAGATCACCGTGCATTAAAATAATGTCATCATCAAGATATTTTCGTGCGCAGTAAATTGAGTATATATAGTTTGTTTTATCATAATCCGGATTTTTAACAAAAGTAAAATGCAAAGGCAGTTCAAGACTATTGCAGTAATTAACAAGCACACTGTCAAATAGACCTGTCGTCATCACAATCTCATTAACACCTGCCTCAGCTAACATTCTTAACTGGCGACTTAAAATTGTTTCTGCCGCAGAAATTTCAGTCATACATTTCGGATGCTCGGAAGTTAACACACCCATTCTTGAACCCAGTCCGGAATTTAATATAAGACCTTTCATATTATAAATTTCCTCCTTAAATATTATCTCATAAAGATTCTATCGCGTTAAAATTACGCTCGCAGTTTTTGTTATCAAAAATCGGAAACGCTTTTTTTATTCTTTCTTCGTAAATATCATCGAAGCTCAAATCTTTCATATTAGTAACGTAATCAATCAATTCTGATAATTCAGTAAAGATTGGTCCGAACGCGTCACGCTCAAAAAGAAAATGCGTTCCCCATGGTCTATCTTGAAACTCTTTCTCCTGATCAAACTGAAAATATACAACGCATTTTCTCAATAGAGCAAAATCAAAATTAACAGTGGAATAGTCCGTTATCATCATTTTGCATTTTAGCAGAAGATCTTCAACCACATACTTTGTTGCGTCGCCCACTATTATTCTATCGCAGGGGCTGTGAAAACAATCAATAAATTTTTGAACTTCAATATGAGGATAGAAAATAACATTAAGTTTATTTCTTTTTATATACTCAATAAATTTATCATTAGAAAGCAACATCTGGAAATTATTATAGTACTGCGATTTTTTAAACTCTTCTTTAGACATCTTTGTAAAAGGAAGTCGCCACGTGGGCATAATAAGTATTGTATTATCTGTTTCTATATCTCTGTTATTATATAAATTATCCATTCTGGGAGAGCCAATTAATTTAACTACTTCTTTCCCATAATCACTCGCTTCAAGAATATAATCGTAATCAATTTTTGAACTGCATACATACAAATCAAGCTTTGTTACTTTTCTATTTCGATTAAAAACGAAACCATATAATAGATAATGTGTTAAATAGATACGCTTGCCATAAACCTTAAAAATATTATATCTGTCAATTGCGCTAAAAAATTGAAAATCCGGTGAATAGCCGTATGCATGTGTGCTAATTAGCTTCCCGGCAGTAATGAAATATACATAATTTTTCCAGCTACCGTGCCAAACAATATCATTAGGATCTACACGCTCCAAATCAAAAGATTTTTTTGAAATAACATACTTACAAACGATTTCAGGATGCTCGTTTTTTAAATATTTATAAAACACATATGCATTATCTCTAGCGTCAACTCCGCGCTCTCCAATTAACCACACATGCGAATTATTGATTTTAAAAATCCTAACATAAATATAAGCAATGAAGTAAACAAGCAAATGCCAGCACTGTATAAAACGTCTTTTTAAAACTATAAAAAAATGTTTTATTATTAATTTCAAATGCATAATCTCACCTTTTCGGCATTAATTTTTTAACCATATTAAAAACATCTTTTTGAAAAATCTTAAGATAAATGAATGAGAATAAAATATACACCGCTGCCCCTATGCATATTTGTATAACTAAAGAAAAGACAGACGTTCCCATAACAAGCCCGATAATTCTTGTGCAAATCCACATTATTCCGCCTATTATCATAAAAGAACCATAAATTATTACGTATTCTTTTAGTTTAATTTCATTTCGAACGGCATATGATTGCATAATAAAAACAACAAGATCGGCAGCCATAACCGCTATTACAGCACCCAATGCTCCAATAAATGGAATTAGTATAAAATTAACAAGTATATTTACCACTGCTCCGACTATTACCGAAACAACATATTCTTTGTCTTTTTCTTTTGGAATTAAATAATTTGTTCTGACAACATTTGCAAACGATACGTAAATTATTTCTAAGGAAAGCAGAGAGATGAGTATGTCGCAAGACTTAAATTCATCACCAAAATACACCGGAGCCAATGTTCCGGCAATTCCGCTTAGGCCAAACGAAAGTGCGCACGATATAAATCCTGTTAATATAAAAGATAAGTTAAGTAGTTTATTAGCGTCATTTTCATTTTTATTTGCGTAAAGATTTGACATCCTTTGCTGCATAACATAACCTATTCCACCTATAATTCCTAATACAATCTGAGTGACTCTATCCGCATTTTCAAATAGTCCGGTTTCGGTCATACTGGATATATTACCCAATATAATTTTTCCAATATAACGATAAACCGTTATTGCTATAACAGGCACAAAGAATATCAAACTGGGCAAAATATGTTGTTTTATTTTGATTCTTTTTATATCAAACTTGCCAAAATCAAGCTCTCCTTTTAGGAAAAGCCAAGGAATAAGATAAGTAAACACATGAGAAAGAGCCATTATCAAGGTATATATAGAAACATCTTCCGGAGTCTTTACAAACAAAAATATAGCAACAGCACACAAAAACTTACTGAATGTCGATACCAATGCGGTCATTTTAAATCTTTCTTTGCCCGCAAAAAACCAACTTATATCAAAAAGTGAACTCCAAACAAAAAGAGAAGCTGCCATACCTGGCCCCGAGTAGCTATCCGAAAGGAAAAATAAAAAATATAAATAATATGCTACAAGCATTATAGTCGTTGTTATTGCATGAAAAAGATATATGCTCAAAAAAGCATAGGTTGATTCCTGAGGATCTTCTCTTAATTGAGAAATTTTTCTACTTCCATAGTTACTGATGCCTAATATTGCAAATACAACAAAGTAATTTGCCGTTGCATAAATATATGAATAAACACCGGTTTGTTCCGCTCCTAAAACTCTTGAAAGATATGGCGCCGTTACTAAAGGAATGAGCACGGCCATAATCTGATATATCGAAGAATAAATGACATTACTGAGTATGTTTCTTTTCTGCATAAAACGCTCCTGTTGTGCTTAACATTATTAATCAAACTTATATAAATACTCCGGTATTTTTTGTTCAATCAAATCGCAATTATATCTATACTCGGGAAAATTGAGCCATTGCTTAGTGTTATTTGCTGATACATTAGGATCAAAAACAGCCATAGGGTATAAATGATCTGATTCATCAATTCCCAAAAATTTTTTTATGTTGTCTGTAGTAGTATCGTATTTATAGATAAGATCTTCAAATTTGACAAACAAGACTTGGTCCTGCATACCTTCTAATTCAAATTTTATATTTCGCCGCGAATCTACATATGATTCACAAAATTTATCTACATCATAAGGCAACACATGCATATTGCAGCGGGCATGAGTTATATATACATCCCTTGGATCACGATCTACGATAATTACTTTTATATCTGAAAAATATCTCATACATTTCTTAATATTTGTTGTAGGAATCAATTGTTCCAATAACAAAAACCCTTCATTGTTTCCATTTCTGGCAGAACGAATAAGTTTATCGGTGAATATTTGCGTCTTATTAATAAATTCGTCCTCTGTCAAATAAACATGATAGGTTTTTTCGTTAGGCAGCAAATTCCATTTCCATGGTGGAATATGTAAAATATTTTGTAAAATCCTTTTTAAATAATAAACAACTGCCGGTATCGGTCGCTGAACTCGAATATCTGCGTGCCAGTACCCCTTAAAGGTAAAACTTATTAATTTCTCTAAGTATTCGTCAACAATTCTCATCCATTCTTTTCCAAAAATAGCAGAATAGCTCGCGTTATACCTTTTACAAAAGCTACGAAATCTTTTTATAGCAAAACCGCTGTTTAATCTGTGCCAATTTTGAATTAAATTGTACTCTAAATCAGAGATTCCATCCGGATCTTGAATAAAACGGCATTCTTTTTCAAAAGGAGTACTTACACAACTGCCAAACTCTTTTAAATAATCATCTACTGCGCCCGATCCTGTAACATGATATCCAACGCATGAAACAACTCTTAAATTATCATCCATAATTCTTTATACCCCATCTATCAATTCGTGGCGATGCCTTTTGGGAAAGAAAATTATTTGCATTATAACCAACAAATAATAATACATAAAAATAAGGTGTGTGTGAAAATATTTCTGAAAGCATCATTATTAAAAATGCAATAATAGCTATGTAGACCACTTTAAATTCTCCTGTGCACGATATGTTCTTTTTCAACGGTGCGTTTACCAAATATATCATTCCCACAAAGAATGCCGAACTGACAATGCCGCCTTCATACATTATCTGGAGCCATTGATTATGGGCTTGTCTCAAAATATAATTACCTTTATAATAGCTCAATATAAAATTGCCGTTCACAGGCGTCCCGTGGCCGAAAATCGGAGAAGATTCAATATAATCTTTACTTAAAGTCCACAGTACCGTTCTGCCGGACATGGTAACGGATTTTCCCAAATATTTTTCTATAAACCATGAAAATCCATCCATAATATTAGTTAATAATAAAAGTAACGTAATTATTATGCTAATCAAGGCAACCATCCTGAGATCTATAATTATGTGTTTTTTATGTATGATAAAATAACAGATTGCGGCAACAACAATGCCAATAATGGCTGTTGCAATCCAAAAATTAAATATATGAAACAAGCATAAAGCCAACGATATAATAGATCTTGCGCTTATAACTTTATTGTCTATTTTATCCAATAGGATTGTCAGAGCGATAGTTACAAAAACCACATCTGTGAATCTTGTGCGAATACCTATAAAATAAATTTCGTTTATTAATCCGTCCGGATAAAGAATTGAAATTATGCAATTAAGAGATAAAATTAAAATCAAAACATTCACAATGGCTTGCAGCAACTCTCTTGGACTTTTTTTTGAATAATACTCTATCACCATACACATTGTTGCGGTAATTATCGACATATATCCCCACATTTCTATATCGCCATTGTTTAAGAAGGTTTGAAACATAAATGACAATCTGAACAAGATAAGAAATATCATCATTTTCGAAAGTTGTATTCTTTTTACAATATAAATTGATAACATATATAGAAAACTAATAAGCGCGCCTGCAATATATATATAATTAACTATGTCATATTTAACTAAAAGTTTAGGTTCGAACATAAAGATAAAAACAATAAACAATAACATTGAATTTTTCTTTATTTTCACTTTTTTCACCTCGTTCATTTGTGCAAAGTATAAACTCAATTCGCAGTATATTTCATGCCGTTAAATCAGCGATATATTTCCGTAAAGAATCTCTGCAATTTATCCGACAAATCTTTAATATCATATCCCATATTTTTTACCGTAGTCGAGCGATCCAATCTCTGATTTTCTTTAAAAGATAATATCGGATTAATCCATTCCTGCGGCTCATTTTCGATTGATATAAACTTAACAATGTCAGAAAGCAATTCTGTTTCTTTTGTAATATTTTTAGAAAACAAGCATGGTAATCCACTGGTTTGTGCTTCAATACCAGATACAGGCAACCCTTCATAAAGGGAAGGAAGAATAAACAAATCGAATCCCTGGTAAAATTCGTTCATATTTGATACATTGCCGGTAAATTCTATTTTGGAACTCAAATTATACTCTTTAACTTTTGATTCTATAAAAGCCCTGTCCTCTCCATCACCGCAAAGGCACAGCTTATAACTGTCGTCAACCTCGCATAATGCTTTAAATATTTTAATAAGATACAGATGATTTTTTTGCGGGAAAAATCTTCCAACATGCCCTATGATGTTATACCCTTCCCAATTACGCTCTCGCCTTATCTTATTGCGAATAGCTTTATCAAATTTGAATTTTTCAACATCAATGGCATTATGTATCAATTTGAAATCATTGCTTTTATATAGGTATTTTCCGGCTTCAGTAGAACAAGCAAAACGATAATCTGTATATTTCGACAAATTATGTCGCAATACTCTTTTTACCAATCCTTTCACACTGTTTTCTGAGCTTGTAATGTGAGAATGTGCTATTGTAATCGGAACTCCCGACTTTTTAGCCGCTTTGAGATATACGCTTGCCAACCCATCCATATGACCCCAAATTATTTTATACTCTTTATGGGAATTGAAAAAATTCTTTAAATCGCGTTTATATTTCAAGTAGTTATTATCATTTCTAAAACTTAAACGATAGATTTTTCCGCCTAACGATTCTATCTCGTCGTCATAGAAAAACCTTTCTTTATAATGAACTAAAAAATCAAACTGTAATTTATTTCGGTCGATATGTCTATAAATATTCATTATAAAGGCTTCAACACCGCCGTTTATAAGCTTTCCGTCTACAATGAGAATCCTAACAGGGGATTGTTCACTCATCTTTGTGTCCTTTCTTGCCGGTCAGTAACTATAAATTTTCCAGCATTGTTTTTCTCCAGTAATTTTTATTCGCACTGTATTTATATAATTGTTTAACGCTTAATTTATCGTATTTTCTACCTTTAAGGGTTCCGGCATATTTTGAAATACATATAATCATGAATCTTAGCAACCATATAAAGTGCTTTTCTTTTATTAGGTTTTTAGAAACAAATTTGACAAGCTTTATTCCTTCTCCTTCTATTTTTAGATCCTCAAAAATATCTTTATGTATTTTCATAAAAGCAGCTACATCAAAATTTCTTTTAAATTCCTGTTTAAAAGAAAAATTATGTGAGTGCAGAACATATGCTTCCGGATCATATATGGTTTTATAACCATTAATAATCGCTCGACCTGCTATTAACATATCTTCATTGGTTAAAATAGGGTGTTCAAAGCCGGAAAGACTCAAATATATATCTTTCCGATATGCGGAGCAAGCATCAGACATATAAAAGGTTTTTATGCCATATTTCTTAATGTCATCTTTTGTGTTCTCTCTTCTTTTCGCCGGATAGTTGAATTCACGGATAAGTTTTTCGTATGGCCACGCTTCCGGTTTTGGCGTCTGCCTCGCGCAAACCATTGCTACTTTCTCGTCCTTAAAATTGCTTATTATCCTTTCTATATAATCTATCTGCTCAATCATTGCATCTTGCGTAAAAAAAAGAATATAATCGGAGTTTGACTGTCTCAACGCATAATCTCTTGAACCACCATGATCAAAATCATCCCTGCTTATATTCAAAATTTTAACCTTATCATATTCAGAGGCAATTGTTCTTGTCGCGTCGTCCGACTCCGAATCGGCAACAATTATTTCATCAGGAATAATTGTTTGTCTTAATAAAATTTCAATTGTGTCCCTTAAATAACATTCAGCATTTAATGTCATTATTATCGCACAAACTCTTTTTTTCATATTATATTAGACCACCTATAATCCTTTATTATCCGGCACACTTCAAATCATATTTTTCATTCCACGCCAGTTCTGATCCTTCTCACTAAGATTGAGAGGCGTACCGTCCAAGAGCGCGTAGCCCTCCGCGCTTGCCGAACCCTTGTATTCTCCTGTGAGCTGCGGCCAAATTATGCCTATCTCAGGGTCGTTCCACGCGATACCTCCCTCATCGTTAGGATGATAGAAGTCATCGCATTTGTAGCAAAATTCCGCAATATCGGACAACACTAAAAATCCGTGCGCAAAACCTTTAGGGATCAGAAATTGCTTCTTGTTCTCATCACTCAACTCAACGCCATACCATTTCCCGTAAGTTTTGCTGCCGGTGCGAAGATCCACCGCTACATCGAAAACAGAACCTTTGATTGCCCTCACGAGCTTTGTCTGCGGGTAGTTAATCTGAAAGTGAAGTCCCCTCAGTACTCCCTTTGCAGACATGCTCTGATTATCCTGAACAAAGCGGATATTCAGTCCGGCTTCCTCCATATCTCTCTGTGAGTATGTTTCCATAAAATACCCGCGACTGTCGCCGTGTACCGCAGGCTCTATAACGCAGAGCCCCTCAATACCGCCTACATTTTTATCAATCTTTATCTGCATCAGGACTTTACCTCCTGTAAGTATCTATTTAACGCGTCCTGCCATACCGGCAACGGCTTAAATCCGTTTTTTGAAAGCTTGCTTCTATCAAGTCGGCTGTTACGCGGTCTTTTTGCCTTTGATATACCGTATTCCTCGGTCGTTACGGGAATAACCCCTGTGCCTATTCCGGCCTGCCTGTATATTTCCTTGGTAAACTCATACCACGAGATATATCCGCCCTCGTTTGTCGCGTGGTAACAGCCGTATTTATCGCTCTCTGCCATATCAACAAGCAGCCGCGCCAAATCGGGCGTATATGTCGGTGTTCCTATCTGATCGTTTACCACTCTGACGCTGTCATGCTTTTTACCGACATTGAGCATTGTCTTAACAAAGTTGTTTCCGTTTGAGCCGAAAACCCATGCTGTGCGTACAATAAAAAATCTGTCCAAAATATCTTTGACAGCAAGCTCTCCTTCGAGCTTTGTTTGCCCATATACGCTTAGCGGCGCAAAGTCCTTGCAGTCCGCATCCCACGGCTCCGTTCCCTGACCGTTAAAGACGTAATCGGTCGAAATATAGACCATCTTGCAGTCGATTTTTTTGCAAACCTCGGCAATGTGCTTCGTACCGCAAACATTTATAGCATAAACCTTCGGTCGGTTCTCCTCGTCCTCCGCAGCGTCTACCGCCGTCCACGCGGCACAATGGACAACCGCGTCGGGACGAATTTTATCGACGGTATCAAAAACCGCTTGTT
>CANPZK010000020.1 GCA_947588875.1 uncultured Clostridia bacterium | reverse complement strand
CGTCACGATTTACGAGGCTGGCAAGCGTAGTAAGAGCGTCCTCATAGACTGTGTTATCTACGCCATTTTCGGCGGTGAAATTTTTCGTCACCTCATATTTGCGCTCGTCGGAAGCGTTTTTCGTTATCTTTATTATTTGATACGCCTTGAATTCCGCTCCCGACACGCGCATTGTTTCATCATCAGGCGTTCCGTCACTATCTTTGTCCGCGCCCTGCTCATATTTTATTAGGGTGAGACTTCCGCTGTCCCGATTTATGTCTTTTATCTCCTCCGCCGAAGCGTGAGCTGAAAACAGAACGGAAGCGGTCAATATAAAGCTTATAAAAAGCGCTGTAAATTTTTTCATAAATAATCCTCCTAAATTTCCAATTGTATCTGATTTGAGTATTTTTACAAAATCATTTACAACCGCTCTTTTTAGCCTTTCTTTTTTTGACGGCGTAGAGTATTACTCCTGCTCCTATTATTACGAAAATCAAGCCTGCTATCGGAATCCAGTAGTTGAAGCCCTCGGTTGAGCCGGTGAGCGGGAGATAATCGTTGAGCTTGGTTGTGTTTGAAAGCGTAATCGTTACTTCTCTGTAATAATCCTTGTCACCTTTGGTATCCGGATCTCCGCTAACAGAAACAATGGAATTTGAATCGGGCTTTTCACCCTTTGCCAGCTCATATGGTATTGTGATATATATCGGTTTTATGAGCGGGTTCGGGTCTTTCTCGCCCGCCGGTGTTGTCGGCAATTCAATTTCCGTTATGCGGTAGGTCGTTGGGTAGAGGTTTTTGACGGTAATTATTCCTTGCTCGTTGGTAGTATATTCGCCGTTGCTGCCCTCCAGAGGACTCTCCTGATCAATGAAGCCTAACGAGTTATATTTAAGCGGTTTCCAGTCAACGCCGTCAAAATACTCTATTTTGAATTTGATTCCCTTTAAGGGGTCATCTTCCTTGTTGTCGCCATACTTCTTAATTGTGATAGAGCCGTAAGCGTCTGTCAGGGCGAGATCCTGTCTTGACTTGATGTAGACAAATTCATCCTTATTTTTGTGAACGTTAACAACACCGGTAAAGCTGTCGGAGAAAATCTCTCCGGCGCCGGGGAACGCCTCGTCAATATAATACTCTCTAACATCAGCATCAGCACCATAGATTTTTGCGATGTTGTTATCGACGTTATTAACGGATTCTATGGTTCTGGAGATGCGAAGATCCGAGAAATTCATTGGCGCAGTTTCTTTGCCGGAATCTATCTCTCCGTCTTCCGTAAGATAGTTCAAGGTAACTTTATCATCAGTCTTATCAGATTTCTTAAACACGACCTTATAATTCCCTTGGGCAAGGACAACATCGTCAAAGTTATAATTACCCATTTTGTCAGTGTACCGTGTAGCAACCGGTTCGGGTGAACCCGGCGTTCCGTCATCTTCTGTGGGAATCTCGTAAAGCTCAACCAGAACATTTTCTATAACAGGTTCAGTGTTTCTGTCCAATGTTCCATTTACGTCCTTATCAAGGAATACGGTGCCGTTCAAATCTCTGCCCACTATCGTGGTGCGAACATTATCCGAGTAGCCGTTCAAATCTCTTACGTCATCTTTGTCTATAGAGCCGGTTGTATCGTCCCACTTAGCATTAAACGCGGAATAGAAATAAGCGTTGTTAAACAGGTCGTCGTTTGGCTTACCGTTGAAATGCAGAGTAATTTTGACCGTAACGCTGTCGGCGGAGGCGAGCTGAATTCCGGTAACGGCAATAGCCTTTACTTTTTGGCTGAATTGTGCGTTATAACCTTTATCAAACGTATAAACTCCGTCTGTACCGGTACCGGTGCCGCCGGTAGCGGTACCTCTTTTCAACTCATTCCAACCGTAGGTCGTCTTTACAGTATCATTTATTTTACCAACCTTATTAAAATAATCTTCCTTTTCCGTGTCACCACTGCCCATAAACTGATCAATGTCGACCGGAGCAATGTTGATACCGAGCTTTCCGGCTGCCTCCTTGCTGACAGTTCTTTTACCGTTTTCGTCCACATCATACAGTAAATCTCTGATTTCATTCTTAGACGATAGGTATACGCCCTTGATCTCAGCCTTTTTGGTGTTTTGATTACCCTCGCGGGTAATTTCGAGCTTCGTTACTGTAAACTCAGGGTCTCTGTCATCCGACATATTTGTTTTATCATTTTTTATTTCTATTTCCTGCTGATTACCGGTTTGATCAATTATATTTGAATTGATCCTTTCATCTCCTTCATACGGAAGAATATCCAGAATCGCAAAGGTTACAGGTTGGGCGCTTACGGAGTTGGTGTACTTAAGAGTATAAGTAAGCTCATTGGTTGAGGGGTCATATTTGGCGTCGTCAACGGACTTATCGACCGACTTAACTATACCGGATATATTAGCGAGAACTTGAACATCCTTGGTGTCGGTGAAATAGCGGCCGTCGTTCATCGCCCAATAAATCTTGACCCTGTAATCGCCTTCATCGGAAGACTCGAATTTCTTAACTCCTGTCCACTTTTGATAGTTCATGTTTGATTCGGAGTTACTGTCGTCGGTGGTGCTTTGTTTTGTGAGAACTATTCTTTCGCTCTCGTTGCGCTTGCCCTTATTTAAAACCTGATATATTTTTACGATAGTTTGACCTGCTCTTTGATTTGTATTGTCATCAACGTCACCTTCAGCGGAGGTTCTAGAAGAATCTCCGATAAGCTCCTGATCTACAAGTGTACCAACAGAGAGGTTAGGTCCAGACGTACGATCATCATACGTCGCTGTTTCGTGGAAGGCGGAGGTCATCGCGTAATACCTATCAAAAGAGCGTGCTTCATTATCATCTTCGTCTCTGCGAAGTTTTTCAGCAAACTTAACAATACCGCTTGTATTATCTTCGCTCTGAGTGCCCTGGTTACTGTAGTTATCGTAAATTCCAAGGCCTATCTTATCGGTTATGGCGTAGCCCGCCATGAGAGCGAAGTTATAATAAGAGAAGGTTTCATCGCCAATCGACTTTGTCTCGCTGGGTACACCGTTTTCCATCAGAGTGGCCGTAACGCCGGAAGAGCTGTTTTCGGAATCATACAAAACTACGTTTTGCCTTTTTTCCTCTGTTTTCTCCTTGTCATCAATAACGGTAACTACCGCGTCGTTTCCGGCCTCAATGTAGCCCTTTGGAATTAAGCGAATGAGACGCGAGCCGGTTACGATAGCGTTTTCTTCACTGACTACCGGCGCGTCATACAGAATAATGTCGTTGCCGTAGGAGGCGCTGCCGAAGCTGCCGCTATTGGCGCCGCCGGTTTTAAATTGAGCCGAAAAGTCGGGGTTTTGCTTATATTTCAACAAATTTTCATGCAATTTAATCAATTGGTCGTAATAATGTACGACGTCAAACCCCTCGATATAGTGAGCATATTGTTCCTCATCATTTTCCTTCATATTTCTCATGTACTCAACAAGCTGCTCGTATGCCGTACGGTTTCTACCACTCGAATCCTTTTCATAAGCTGCTAACTCCGCCGAGTCAACGAGGAGCATGAGAGTTTTCAGCTTATCATAGACGTCCTCTTTCCTGATGGTAAACTGGTCGTAAAGCACACGAACCAGCTTCCAGTTGTTGAAGTCTTTATTTGTGCCCATACCGTAGGCCGAAACATTAAGGAACTGTTTTCCGGGCATGAAGTGCTCAGATGTGTAGGTTATTGGAATATCAATATATTTTTTATACGGCTCCGTGCCTGTATTCCACTCGCTATACAGAGTATCCAAATCAAGATACGAGTCAAGATGAGCGTCAATGTCACTGTCGCTAATGGTTGACGGTCTATTCTCCAACGGCAGATTTTTAGCAGACTCGCTGTCGTCTACCATGGTATCCAAGCCGATAACGTTTTCATCAAAGCGCACTTGAACGCTCTTATTGTCAACTTTATAATCGAGAGTGAAGCCGCTGTCTTTATTTCCGCTTTCGGAACCGCCAAACTTTGAAATATATCCCGCATCCTCATTCATTTCTTCATCGAGCGACCAGGCTATTCCCTTTTCGACTGTGCCGAAACCATTAGTAAATCTGATGGTCTGGGTGATGTCGCGCACGGTGTCATAGGTTGTGTCCGCGCCGCGGAATGCGTCAGAGTAAGAGACAAGCTCCTGATCGCCGACTACATACCAATTGAATTGGGAATCATCAATCGTATTCCAGATATAACTACCGCAAATTTCTTTAGGCAAAGCCTCAACACTTATTTTCTTATCATCATCCGCCTTCGGATTAAAGGTAATTTTAATTGTACAATAATTATAGTAAGCGTCGCCCTCTTTATCATTTTTACCATCGTCGGGGTTTCCAAGTGCGATAATATAGTTATCATTGCCATTACCGTAAGATATACCGCTGTCCCAGTTGCCATTTGCGGCTATTTTAAAGGGATAGGATATAAATTCACCGTGAACGCCGACAGGGACATTATCAAATTGAACATGATAAGTTCCTGTATTTGGATCCAGAGTCATCTTTCCGGCTTCGGAAGCGGCAGCTTCCGCCTTTTTTTTCTCTGCCGGATCCTCAAGAGGCTGACCGTTTTGCTGCAGACCGAGCCAGTTATAGGTATTTCCTTCCTTATCATGTACGAGTCCGAGTCCGCCGATTACCGAATAGCTATTGATCTGAACATCCTGTATCGCCGCTCCATTGGGATCTTCGTCCTTATTGGGATATGGTTCAGTACATTGAGAATCTTTGTAAGCCGTATAATTAACGTCGCCGGTCACAGCGTTATAGGTCACCTTAATATATGCAGGCTGTGCAAGATAGAAAGAAATATTGTTGCCGCTGTCGATTCCGTACTCAACGACCTTGAAAGCATAGTTCTGACCGCTTTCAATCCGCTTCGGTTGATTGTACTCACCCAAAATGGTATATTCATAAAGTCCGGATTCAATATTATTGGTCATAATGCCATTATAAAGATTCCAAACATACCCGTTGCCCATCAGGTTCTCGGTTCCGGTTACGACATACTGCGTGATTTCAAGCGCATTCGGCACCTCGGCGCTTATCGATGTGAGGTGATTGTCCGCGTTAAATCGAATTGTGACTTTTGACGGCACTTTAAGCGAGAATTTAATGTTGCCCGCGATGCCGTTATCGCCGAAGCCGAGGTCGATGTCGCCATCGGCAAAAATCTTGAAGGTATAAGCTCCGGCAGGAATAGCTTCAGGGCTGGTCCAACTATAAATTTTGTTTGCCGCCGATGTGTCATCACGCGTCATTTTTCCCTTTTCTTTTGCCTCCGCTACATATTCATCTATTTGTTGCTGAGTCAGCTCGTCTACACCCAGATCCTTCTGGATTTGTGATATATCACTGCCGAGCCAATGATATCCGGTCAAATTTGTATCGCCCGCGACTACAAAATCATTTGCCGAGACATTATTTGAAACGGTCAATTCCGTGCCGCCGCCGGTTACTACAGCCTTGTATGTGACCTTGTCGGTCGAGGAATTATAGGTTATTGTCAGGGTGCAGGTTTCACCAGGCGCGGCGCTTGCGCTTGGCGGAATGTAGAAGTATCTGTTGTTGGTGTTATCAAGCGCGGCATTATTTTTTGAGTCAAACTGCACAATTCTGATTTGATAGTTTTTGCCGGTCGGAACACCGTTAGCCGTGAACGTATATTCGTTTTTATTTCTGGTCGACGTCATTATGTGCTTCTCGGCTTCGGTATTTTTTTCTCCTACGTCTTCAATATCGCTCCATCTTTTTCCTGTAATCTCCTTCTTATCGCTGATAACGGCGAAGGAATCATAGGTATAATTTGTGTAGTCGGCGATGGAGCTTTCAGTACAAATATCGGCCACCGCCCGATCGTCGGCTCTGTGCCACTGACCGTCTTTTTTTATATACAGCTCGCATTTATGGGTATCTCTGTCAAAGCGGAACTTAACATTACAGGGCTTAGCCAATATAAAGGACATATTCGTGCCGTTGTCTACGCCGTTGTAGCCGTAATTCGCAACGCTCCAGTCTTTGTTTCCGCGCACCTTGAACTCATGCTTTATAAAAGCGCCATCTTTACCCTTAATATCTGCATCCGAAAAAGAACGTTCAACCTCCTGGATCTTGTGGGTGTTGTCTACAGGTTCAAGATTCAAGTCAGATGTCCAATTATCGGTAAAGGAGCCGATTATCGAATACTTTATTTCGGAATTACGGCCGCCTAATTCCAGAGTCTTAGAGATTTTGCCGCGGTATTGATGATTTTCATATTCCCAACCGTGGGAATCGTATATATCCGCAACAATTTGATAATCATTTGAGAACAGCTCGCTGTATTTAAATCGTATGACAACGTCCGTGCCGTCCTCGTCAATCACAAGCTTACAGTTCGTCGCGTCGTCAAACTTATTCTTACCGTAGTTATATGTCATTGATTCGTTTGCCTGAACCTTGAACTCATAAGTACCGCCGTTTAAGCCCTTATATCCAACCTGCCAATAGCCGGTTTCTTCATTGAACTCCATCTTATTACTCGGCTGTGCAACAGCCCAGTCGTTATCATTCATGAGAGAGCCGGACGCGTCCATAATGTAGTTATAGTTGTTGAGCACAACGGCGGCGGTTGAGGCCTGGGAGTAGCGGTAGGCGCGCAAAGCCATCGTAATATTTTTAAACTCGTCGCCCTCGACTGCCCTTGTTCCGTTTTTGTAATTAATTGTTTCTCCACCTAATGACCCTTGATACGACTCATCCTTATCCTCTTTTATATAGAAAGGCGACTTTTTAATCTGATCTTCGGTGAATTCGTATTCGTCGTAATTGTCGTCTTTGATTTCGTCATGGACCTCCATAAAAGGCCAAAGCTGGGGATAATATCCGTCCTCGTAACGCCAATGATCGCAATGCCACGAATTGTTTTCAAACGTAAGGCTGCAATTGTCCATCTTCATTTTGAAGCCGGAGTTATTCGTTTGAATATCTTTGTTAAAATCATCAGCCTCAATCGGGAAATCGGTGAGTCCGTAAAACGGCTTGGCTTCAGCGGTGGTTGTGTAAAGCCCCGTTACCCCCTGGAGCGTGAAGCTGCTTTCCGGCTTCTTTCCTGCGTCGGTATAATCATCGCCGGAGCAGGTACTGAATTCAAGATTGACGTCGTCATATACACCTATCATATAATCCGGCAGATAATCATACCAATAATCAGGATCCGGCTCATAGTTTCCTCCCGCCATACCTATTGCCATTTCACGCATCGCGGTCGTCTGCATATCATAATAGCAGTTGTCAAAATAACCGTAAACGTATTTATACGCCTTATAATCATCTAAATCTGAGCCGCTATAATTTTCTTCTGCATATGAGCCGGGTGTAAAATACGCGTGTTTTTCCCAATTATATGCCTCCGCGTCGGCTACCCACCATCTGTCGGGACAAAGAACGCCTATAAATCCGCCTGTCGGATAATATTCAAGTATAGTTATTTCAGAGGTGTCCGCGTTCTTGTTCGAGTATCCCTCACCTTGCGGGTTTCCGTCATCATCATAAGATTCGGCGTGTAAAAAGTTAGCTTCATATTCTTTGGCGGCTGACTTATCGGTTACGGTGAGTATATTTCCGACCTCGCCGGCGGCGTAACAGTTAATATATGCCGAGCCGTTGAAATTAATTTCTTTCTTTCCTTCTTTTCCTTCATATTCAATCGTTGTGTCGAGAGCGTAGTTCTCATCAAGCCCCACAAAGCCTCCGCAGTACCGTCCCGCGTAGTCCATTCCGACCGCCGACGTTGTATAGCAGTTGTAAAAGACAGCCGATCCAAAATTGGTTTTAAGGCTGCCATCACTAAATTCGTCCGCAGCAAATTGTTTTTCATTCATCTCATATGGCTTTTGAAGATCTCTCAGTGATACAACGAATCCGACGAATCCGCCCATCAAGTTTCTCCCCTCAACTATGCCGGAGGAATAACAGCTGTCAAAATATGCCGTAATGTTTGCTTGACCTGTGATGTCGTTGATAGCCGCAGCGGAGATAACTCTCCCGATGAATCCGGCGGTATTCTGGTCGGAATATATATTATTGTTGGTATAGCAGTTTTTTGCTATTATTCCAAGTCCGCACGAAATAAACGAGCCGGAGTCGTCGCCCAATGAAAACAGCTCGCAATCGACGGAATAAGAATTTTCAAAAACAGCAGGATAAACGTTTTGGGAAACGCCGGGTATTTCATTATTATTAAAAACTATATCCATCGGATCGTTTTCCGATAATGAGAACTTGTAATCAAATTTCTCTCCCTCTGGAAGATTAGCTCTAGATTGTGTGTTAGACGCAAGGCCGCCAACATGACTCTTTCCTACAACAATCAAGTTGCTTGTAGAGGTGTTCTGAACAAAAAGACCACTATGTCTTTGACTCCACCCTGTCAAACCTCCGGCATAATCTTTATTAATATTCTGAATATAAGAATCGGAGCCGTGAACATTATACAAATAGACTTGATATTTTTCACTACCGGATATATTACCGTAACCGACAGTTCCGTATATAAGACCGACAGGAGACTGACTACCTCTTCCTTTGATAATCATTGAATTGGAAATGCCAAGGTTTTTCATTATCAAATTTGCGCAAACATTGTTGAATAATCCGTTTTGCGACGTCTTCATATTATATATTGAGTGTCCGTTTCCCTCAATATAAACGACTGAATCAACATTTCTGACTTTACCGTTATAGTCTATTGAATTCCAGTCGCGATTTTTTTGTAAGTATTCCGAACCGGAGGTATAATCTCCAGTGGAAATATATCCATCATTATAATTACGATATCCGGCTAAATCAATATCTTTGCCGATATTGATTAATATATTGTCCTTTTTGTTATGCATCGTATATTCCAAGGCAAAACGAAATTGATTTGCATTTTCTACATTAAATTCTATGAATTTCTTGTAAGCCGGCTTTTGAGCAGGCTGCTCCGACGGCTCTGTGGGAGCTTCGGTTGGCTCGGTTGGCGGCTCCGCTTCGGTTTCTAAAACATTGTACTTGAAATATATATTTTCGAAGTCACCGATTTCTTGAATTGAATCGCCACCTGACGTTGTAAACTTTAATTCGGCGATCTGTTTTTTTGCCTCGTCGCTATCGTCCATTTGATATCCTTGAAAACCATCCCATGGGACAACGTCATCGCCTAAATCCTTTTTCCACTTGAAAAAGTCGTTATCTTCTTTGACCTTCAACTGAATCATTTTCAATTCATCATCTTCATATCCGTAAATATCGGCGTCATTATAACCAACCGGAATCTGACTATCGCCGTTCAATCTTTCACGAATATCATAAAGCTCATCATCCGCGTCCTCTTCCGGAACATCAAAAATTTCTTTTTGAATTTCTGAAATTCTCGCTTTTTGATATTCATTTATGTCGGAATACTTTGTCTGACTATTATTGTTGTTGGCCGCAGAAGCGGTGAGAGTGATAACAGGAAGCGACGAAACAATCATCACGAGCGATAGCGCAATAGCCGTCGATTTTATTCCCGATTCCGAAAGAAATCTTCGTGTGTTAAAAGAGAAACTCTTCAATACGCCGGATAAAATTTTCTTTTCGCTTTTCTTGATCTTTTTCATAAAATTGCCCTCCTAAAAAATGTCCAAGCAGTTCGGGGTTGTTGTGCTATATAACGACAGTGACAAAATTTTTATTTTGTCAACAAGCTTTTAAGTGAATTCAACGAATTCAAAAAAAACTATTTATTTTTACATATATAATTTTATCATAACTAAAAAAATTTTCAATATAACAAAATTAACAGGTTTCGGTAAAGAAATTATGTAATATGACGAATCCGCGTGCAAATTAATGAAGATATTGCACAAATAGAGCGTTCTTTTTTTTGCCATTGATAAAAAAATTCTTTTATTTTATATTAATTTTTGTCGCGAGAACGACACTTTGAAATGGTTTTATAAAGCAATGGCGAATCCCACAAGCAACTTAGTGAAAAAAATTCACGAGTGAAGCGCTCTTTTTTTTGCTATTGATTAAAAAATTCTTTTTTTATATTAGTTTTTGTCGCGAGAACGACACTTTGAAATGGTTGCATAAGGTAATATGGGACAAAATAAAAATTTTGTCTATCGCACAAGCCCCAGCCCTTCAAGCTGCCTTGCGTGCTCCTCTCCTGTTGAGAGCAGATAGATGCGCGTGGTTTCTATTGAGCTGTGACCGAGAAGGTCGGCGAGCTTTGCGATATCGCGCGTCACTTTATAATATATTCTTGCAAACAGATGGCGAAGATTATGTGGGAATACCTTTGATGCTTCTACACCCGCCTTTTTACAAACAGCTTTCATCTCCGCCCATATTTGTTTTCTTGACATTCCCTTACCGCTTTTGGTGATGAAAATCTCGCCATGGGCGATTTTTTCTTTTTGGGCGTATTTCAGCAGTTTGCGGCACAGCTTACCCGGCAAAAGTATCGTTCGGATTTTTCCTTTGAGTGAGATTTCCGCTTTGCCGTCGCGCAACGCCTCTACGGTGATGTATTTCACTTCAGATACGCGGATACCCGTCGCGCCGATGGTTTCAAGGAGTAATGAGAGCCGTTCCTTTCCCCTTTTTCGGGCGGCAGCGATCAGCCGCTCGTATTCGTCTTTTTTCAGATTTCGGCTCTCTTCCTGAAAGAGCTTTCGCTGGATGCGCAGGAACTTCACTTTTATACAAAGTCCCGCAAAGCGGCAATAGGTGTTGACTGCCGCGAGCATTGAGTTTACGGTCACCGGCTTATATCCGCTGTCGAGCAAATAGTCCTTCCAGCCGGAGACCGCTTCTTTGACAAGCTCTTTTCCGCCAAGCCACGCGGAAAATGCCGCGAGGTCGCGCAGATATTTTTGTATCGTTCCGCTTTCCCTCTCCTCGCCTATAAGCCATACTTTAAATTTATCAAGATTCTCTTTTGAAATTATGTGGGTCGTCTTTTCCATAACTAATTCCTCCTCGTATAACATAAGCGCAAATATCCCCCGCCTCTAAGAGGCGGCGGAGTCCATTTAAAAGGTAATTATTACGCATATTTATATCTATTATAACAGCATTATGCTGAGATATCCTTCTATAAGATTTGAACCATCAGCCAAACAGGCGGCGGGATAAAAAATAAAGGGCAACGCATTAAGCGCCGCCCACAGATTGCGGAAAAGCTATCTAGTCATTGACGATATGTTCAAAATACGAGTAACCCAATAGCTTTAAAAAACCTCATCCGTCAATTCAGGCAAATAACTGTTTCTGATGTTCCCCTCTCCTCCCGCCCAACACCATGCGTGAGACTTTCACCTCGCACGGCGTTACATCATAGCTTAGTATTGTAGTATTGTTTAGTTATTTCAAAGAAATTTAGCTTGAACAGCTATTTCTTCGTCACAGGTATCCTATCCTTTCGGTTTGGATTTTCTTTATCTTACTCAAAGCTGTGAATTAATTAACCTACCGATTTGACTTAGCTATGACTCTTCGTACTTTTGCCTTGTGACAAGATTTGTTTTCACTGTACAAAAATCCTCCTTTTTAAGTTGCCTGCCATATAGGGTCAGGGCTTACACTCATGATTTTTTTGTATATGAAAAAAGCGCCACACAAAAAGTGCAGCGTTTCTCACCAAAACAAAAAAAGGACAGAATTATTTCAATTTAAATTCTGTCCTTTATTTTAAATATTATTAAGCAGGGAGTAGACACACCACTCCCCTATGTAAAGCTCATCGAGCCGCCTCCGCTTAAAAAGCCGAGGAAAGCATTGCTCATTCTAAATGAAGAGCAACGGCGGCGATACCCTAAAATGCATCGCAAAAGTAGAAACTTATCCTACATTTCTATTTTACAACTATCTCTTGAAAATGTCAACTATTATCCTCGCTGTTTTCTATACATGTAGATCTCTGTTGTGGAGTTCGTTTTTCTTATCTAAAAGTAAATTTTCAAGAAACAATTCAAGATATTTCGTTGTTTCGTGAATACCCTTTTTAAGATTTGTGTAATTCGCACGAACAAGCGCATTTCTGAAATACCAAGAATTTTCAGCAAAAATATCGTTGGTTACAAAAAAGCCGAGCGTTCTTAGATATTTTATGAAAAACACAGCCGTGGTCCGAGTATTCCCTTCGCCAAAAATGTGAATTTGCCAAAGCCTTGAAACAAACACCGCAAGATGTTGGATTATTTCTTCCATCGAAAGTCCTTTGTAGCTAAAGTTTTTTTCCTGCGAAAAATCATATTCAAGAGTTGCTTTAAGCTCAGACGCACTGCCATAAATCACAGTTGCTCCGTCTAAGACCCATTCTTTCTTGCTGATATTATAATCTCGTATCATTCCCGCGTGCTTGTAAATACCGGAAAAAAGTCTGCGGTGAATTGCAATATATTCGTTGGGAGAAAAGGAAAAAGCCATTTCAGACAAAATTTCCGCAATCCTTGATGAAACCTTGTCCGCTTCTTCGGTACGCCTATTATCTGTATGCGCAGGCTTTTCCTTGTAGTAGCTTTCGATAAGGCGCTGAGCCTCTTGCATTGTAACCTTACCTTCAATATTTTGAATGGCTGTATCTATCAGATATTTAGACGGTTTTAGTCCATCGACTTTTTGAAGCCCAATAGCCGTGCTCCACGCATAGCTTTTGCTGACTTTATCAGGCTCGTCCTCTCTCAAATATTCGCTAAAAGGATCTTTTTCCATGCTTGCCGCCTCCTTTTCTATATTTTCTATCACTATTATATGTGAGTGCGATAGAATATTCAAGCATATTTCTTTTAGCAAAAGGCTTTCCCGACGAGTGAGAAAGCCTTTGCCATGTGATTTTTCATTCGCCACTCTCCAAGCTAAAAACTTGAGAGCGGAAATCGGCTCTGCTCCTTTGACCGCCGCCGCGTTTTGAAAAAGCAAACGAGCACTTTTATTTTGTTTCCGTCAAAATCATGCTTACAAACGAGCAAAAGCCCCTATCCGTTTAAAGATAGGGGCGCAAAAAGTTTATCATGCTTAATTGCGATTTTATTTACAGAATATCCATTTTCAGTTCGTCGTCGCCGGCAGAGAGGGCTATTCCCTGTATCTCTCCCTCGCGGCGTGAAATAATTGCCGACGCTATCTTGTCCTCGACCTCGCGTCTTATGGTGTTGCGGAGATCTCTCGCGCCGCTCTTGCCGCCGCACGCCTTCTTCGCAAGATATTCCTTTGCCTTGTCGTCGAACGAGAACTTTATGCTCTTTTCGGCAAGTGTATCGACATATTCGCCGAGCATAAGACCTGCAATTTTAACGAAGTCGTCATCCTTTAGCTCGTTGAATACAATTATCTCGTCCACGCGGCTTATAAATTCTGGTCTTAAAAATTCGGACAGCGCCTTCATGACTCTCTCCTTGTCGGCGGTCTGCTGAGTTTTTCCAAAGCCGAGCGCTCCTCCGCTCTTGTTGCTGCCCGCGTTCGAGGTCATGATTATCACGGTGTTTTCAAAATTGACATCTCTGCCGTGCGCGTCGGTCAGGCGGCCCTCGTCCAAAATCTGGAGAAGTATATTCAGAACGTCGGGGTGAGCCTTTTCTATCTCGTCAAACAGCAAAACGCTGTAAGGGCGGCGGCGCACCTTTTCGGTGACCTGACCCGCCTCGTCGTAGCCCACATAGCCCGGGGGCGAGCCGATTATCTTTGAAACGGAATGCTTCTCCATAAACTCTGACATATCGAGCCTTATGAGCGTTTCCGGCGTATCGAACAGCTCCTCGGAAAGCACCTTGACAAGCTCCGTCTTGCCGACTCCCGTGGGGCCGACAAAAATGAACGACGCGGGACGTCTGCGCGGACTTATCTGCACTCTGCTGCGGCGAATGGCTGCCGCGACCGCCTCAACAGCCTCGTCCTGACCGATAATCTTTTCCTTGAGCTTATCCTCGATTCCGGCGAGCTTGTTAAGCTCGTTCTCCTGCACGCGGCTTGCGGGAATACCTGTCCAAAGCTCTATGACCTTGGATATATCCTCCTCCTCGACCTTTCCGCCGAGCGCCTCGTCCTGTATCGCCGCGGCCTTTTCCTGAACCTTTGCAAGCTGCGAGCGAACCTTGGCGAGCTTTTCGTAATCTATTTTTTCCGGATCGGCGGTCAGCTTTTCCTGCTGGTATATAAGCTGTCTTTCCTCCGCCTTGTAGCCGTCGTATTCCTCCATCTTCTTGTTTCTCAGCGCGGCGCACGCGCACGCCTCGTCGAGCAGGTCTATCGCCTTGTCCGGCAGGAACCTGTCGTTTATATATCTTTCGGAAAGAACGACGGCACGCCTTACCATCATTTCCGGCACCGCTACCCTGTGGTGCTTTTCGTAATATGACTTTACGCCTGTGAGAACCTCAATGGTCTCCGCAATCGACGGCTCGCCGACCTTAACCGGCTGGAACCTTCTTTCAAGCGCCGCGTCCTTTTCTATGTACTTTCTGTATTCGGTAAAGGTCGTAGCTCCGATGACCTGTATCTCGCCCCTTGAAAGCGAGGGCTTGAGAATATTCGCGGCGTTCATCGTTCCCTCTGCGTCGCCCGTGCCGACAAGATTATGCACCTCGTCGATAAAGAGAATTATATTTCCCGCCGCCTTTACCTCCTCGGTAAGGCCCTTTATCCTGCTCTCAAACTGACCCCTGAACTGCGTACCGGCAACAAGCGCGGCGAGGTCGAGCAGATAAATCTCTTTGTCCTGCAATCTGTAAGGAACGTCGCCCGCGGCGATTCTTAGCGCCAAGCCTTCAGCTATCGCTGTTTTGCCAACTCCCGGCTCTCCTATAAGGCAGGGGTTGTTTTTGCTCCTTCTGCAAAGTATCTGTATAACGCGCGCTATCTCTTTTTCTCTGCCTATTACGGCGTCTATTTTTCCGGCTCTCGCCTTGCCCGTCAGGTTTTCGCAGTAAGCCTCGACATTGCGGCGCTTTTTGTTTGATTTTTTATCCTTTTTCGCGCCGGTGCTGTTTTCCTCTTTTTTGCCGTTAAAATAGTTTTGGAAAAACGGGAAGGTCGGCGCTCCGCCGGGAGAAAAATCCCCGTCCTCGTTTTCGTCGTCCGAAGCGTCGTCGACGGTCTGTCCCATCATCTCTGCGAAATTCGGCATTTCGCCGTCCTCGGACATACTCATCAGGCTGTCCACCTGCTCCTGAACATTGTCGATGTCCTCCTCAGAAATGCCCATTTTTTCCATCATATCTGTAACGGGCTTTATACCGAGGTCTTTTGCGCACGAAAGGCAATATCCCTGCGGTTCAGACGACGCGTTCGTCGAAACAAACACGACCGCCGGTCTTTTTTTGCATTTACAACAAAGCATAGCTGTCTCCTTTATTTATTAACTACTGTTCTATATATTTGCCGTCTGTTTTCTTTTCATTTAATAGCCGGAAAAATAGTACCCCGTACATTATCAGCGCGAAAACCATCGCGACAGACGTTACGGCGAGCAATATCATTATGAGCAGCGAGTACCGCTCGGAGGCGGCCGCGCCCCCGAAAAGGTCGATGCCGACTATAACGATTATTGAAACGTAAAATATAACGGTCGCGGCTTTTCCGTACCATTTCGCCGCCGGCGGGGTTATTCCGAGGTGTATCAGATACGCGCCGCCCAACAGCATCAGAATATCCTTCGTCGCTAGTATCGCCACTAATATCCTCGCGTTTGGAATAATTATTCCTATACATATTATAACTGCCACCAAGGTGAGTTTATCAGCAATTGGGTCAAGAATTTTGCCCAATTTTGTAACCTGATTAAATCTGCGCGCGATCATTCCGTCGAACATATCGCTGAGCGCCGAAACAAGCACGCAAATTGCCGCGCCAAGATAATTTCTGAACAGAAAAAATATTGTCATCGGAATTATTAAAATAATCCTGATAAACGACAGAACATTTGGAATTGTAAAAATTCTGTCCTCGGGATTGCTGCTCTGCCCCAAGTTTATCCCTCCATACCAATTTAATATATGCCCGCCGACGACGCTGCCGCAGAAAGCGACGACAACAGGGAAGAAAAAATAAATTCAAATATATTATGGCTATAAAAAATCTTAAATAAAATCGTTCGGCTTATCACGTCGGCGCTGAAGATATTATCGCCTATTCCGAACGACGACGCGATCTTTATTATCCCGACCGCGAGCATAACAAATATAACGCCGCTCAGCAGTCCGATCACCCCGCCCATAAAACGGTTGGGGACGTTCAGAACCGATTGACGCGCGACTCCCGTCAATCGTCGCGTTATAAAATGCACAACGCACATCATCAGCACAAACAGGCACGAGGTCAATATTATTGAAATAACGCCGATTATCGCGGGCGCTATCACGCCCTCGACGGCACTTGCGGCGGTCAGCGAGCCGGATTGGATAGCTCCCGCGACGCTTTCCGACTGCCCGAGCCACGGCACGAGCGTCTTTATTATCGGAAGCTCTGCGGTAATTTTATCAATGATTTCCGCCACGCTCTGCCCTGCTGATGAGTCGATGGAATTTGTGATTGAATTTAAAATGCTCTGCTTAAAAAACGAGCCGTAAATACCTCCTGCGAGCAGTCTGCCGAGATATGACGCCAAAAACGACGACGCCAACATTCCCACAAAACCGACGACGCTTTTTATGAAGCCCCGGCAAGCTCCTCTGATCACAAAAAGAACGAGAATTAAAAGAATTAAGCCGTCTAAAAAAATACGCATATCACACCTTAGCCTTTCAATCTCCCTTTCTCAGGCTACAATATATCACAAAAGGTGTATTTTTGTCAAATAGCCGGCGATAATGAAAATTATCGCGATTAATTGCAATTTGGCAACTATAATTATAGACTGTTTGATTTATGAATTGATTAACAAGCTTTTAAAATTTATTGGATTTACACGCGTGTATGGGAATAATATTTATGGAAGCATTAATTACCTCCGCACAAAAGTTCGCGCATCGGCACAGCTCCGCTGACTTTAAAGCACTACTCGCAAGTTTTTTAATAAAAAATGGCAAAAAACCGATGACAAGCACCGGTTTTTTGCTCTTAGACCGCTTTATCTAAATATGAGTCGTACGCTTAATTAAAATTTACGCCGGGATAGTAAGCACCCAGCCAATCTCTATATAGTTAGCGGTAATTTTGGAATATTTGCTCTTATTTGCCTTGACTATTGCCGAGGCGGTTGTTCCGTATTTCTTTGCAATCTTTGACAGAGTATCTCCGGAAACAACCTTATATGTCTTTGCTTTGGTCTGCGCCTTTAACAGCTCGTTGACCTTCTTCTGTACCTTGTCAGGGTCATAGCCCGCAGCCTTGAGCTTATTGGTGCGTGTGGTGCCGTTGCCCCACTTGCCGTCGATAACCTCCTGTGCGATAACCGCTACCGACTTCTTTGTTGTTACGCCCAACAGTTCATTTACCTTTTTCTGTACCTTGTCGGGATCGTAGCCCGCAGCCTTGAGCTTCTTTATACGAGCGTCGCCGCTGCCCCATTTGCCGTCGATAACCTCTTGAGCTATCTGCTTAACGGTCTTTTTCGGAGTCTGTGCGGCTATCAGCTCGTTGACCTTCTTCTGAACAGCGTTCGGGTCATAGCCCGCAGCCTTGAGCTTGCTTATGCGCGTATCGCCGTCGCCCCACTTTCCGTCGAGCACCTCCTGTGCTATCTGGTCAACGGTTTTTGCAGGTGCGGCGGGCTGGCTTGCGGCAAGGAGCTCGTTCACCTTCTTCTGTACCGCGTCGGGGTCATAGCCCGCAGCCTTGAGCTTGCTTATACGCGTATCGCCGTTGCCCCACTGACCGGCAAGAACCTCTTTTGCGATTTCTTCAACCGTCTTTTTAGCGGGTGCGGGAGCCGGAGCAGGAGCTGGTGTTGACGGTTTGCTGCTGCTGCCGAGCAGCTCGTTTACTTTCTTCTGTACCGCGTTGGGGTCATATCCTGCGGCTGTAAGTCTCTGTATGCGGTCGTTGCCGTCGCCCCATGCTCCCGAGATAACCTCTTTTGCTACCTCGTCGATTGATTTTGTCGGAGCCGGTGTTGACGATGTGCCTGCCGCGCCGTCGGTCGTATATTTCGGGCAGATAAAGCCGCGAATGCTCTTACCGTTTATACTTATTGTGCGGCGCTTTACAGAGTCGGCGTAGTTGCCTTCGATGATAGTCATCGTATTGTTGGATTTGTTCACAACCTCGACCGTTCCGATGTGGTCGGGGTTGCCTACATTGTCTCCAACTCCGCTGTCCTCCCAATCGTACAGAATGGCGTCGCCCGGCTTCGGAACGTATGCGTCGTTCTCCTGCCAGCAGCCCATCTTCTTTGCCTGCTCGATTATGTAGTAGCAGCTTATTTCAATCGGCATAATGTCCGTATAGCCTAATTTGATAGCAACAGCGGACCATGTGCAGGCACACCATGCCCAGCCGTATGCCATTTTTGTTCCTCTCGGGAAGCTGCCCTTGTAGGAATTGTAAATGTCAACTATCGACTTGTAGC
This sequence comes from uncultured Clostridia bacterium, assembly GCA_947588875.1. GTDB lineage: Bacteria > Bacillota > Clostridia > Oscillospirales > Acutalibacteraceae > UBA7067. The sequence continues at coordinate 4,182 of CANPZK010000020.1, read as the reverse complement.
TTCCGTCATACTCGTTCTTTCCGAGCCATGACTTGAGCAAATCAACAACCGCCGCTCTCGATCTTACCTTCGCGTTGCTCTGGGTATTGCTCGAGCTGCTTGAGCTTGTGCTGCTGCCATAGTAATAGTTGAGGTCGACGTTTCCGCTGATTCCGTTTACCTTTCCTGAGCTTGTGTACTGATGGAATATGCATGGATAATCGGGATCGCCGGAATAATCAGCGAGCCAGAATATATATTTTGAAAGAAGCGACTTGTCATACATATTCTTGTAATAGTCGCCGTTGGCATATATGCCAGCCTTATATCCCTGACTCGTGACATACTCGCAGAAAGCCTTTGTGTGAGCGTTGCACTCGTTGTAGCCGAGGTTCACGCCCTGATTCTTCGCCTTGGTAACGGTGTCATATTCAAAGTCGAAGAATATGATAACGTCCTTGCCGAGGCCGGCGTTCTTCATCTGCTGAATGCAGAACTTAGCCTCCTGCTTTGCCTGTTCAACGTTAAGGGCATAGCTGAAATGATACACGCCCTTAATCTCAATTCCGTTGTCTTTGCACCCCTTTACATAGGTTGCAAATTTGGTGTCAACAGTTTGTCTGTAGCCCTCTCTGATTATGGCAAAATTGATTCCGGAGGATTTTACCTTGCTGAAATCTATATTGCCCTGGAAATAGGATATGTCCATACCCTTAACCACAGACGCCGCAGACGCAACCACAGAAACATTGACCGTGCTGAAAATTAACAATATTGTCAACAAGACCGCAATTCTGCTTTTGACCTTACTCATTTGATTTCCTTCTTTCCTCGTATTAGAGTAATTGTGAGTTGGAAATTCTCCTTGACAAGACACTCACTAAGTCCTGTCTCGGTTAAATTGACCGTGCAGTCGCGCCGCCCGATCAACGCTTGCCCGCCGGAGCATTAAAGATTTTTTCAGTGCGCCGGCTCGGCAAAATTCACAATTAACATTAAACACCGCATAATAAAAAGAGTGAGCCGAGGAAACCGTTCGGCGAAATTTGTCGCGGCATATCGGGCAATACAGCCGATTGCTGCGCCAAAATTTCGCTTCGGCGGCGTTTAATATTTGTACGGGGTTGAAATCCATGCAGTAATAAAATAATGCGATTAAATTATGAAAGCATGAAATCTGAAGCATAAACGCAGGCTTGATTTACCCGCAAGGGAGCAAGCCGAGCCTGCTTACGCGGTCTAAAAATATTAAAACACTATTTGAAATTCGCCGTTATGTGTTTAGTTTTGCTTAAGTCTACCCCTTTCTCCGCCTTTTAACAAAATACCTTCTTATAACGATAAAGAAAACGATAGCGACAACAACCGCGACAACAGCCGCCGAGATCAGCACGATTCGTTTATAATCCTGCATCCACGAGCTGTCCGCCGTCTTTGTGCTTTTTAATATGCTCTCCGCCTTGTCAAGCGGCACTCTCCTTCCTCTTACAAGGAGTCTGTGCGAGTTGACGCCTATCGGAGTGCAGGTCACGAGAGTAACATAATCCTCTTCTCTATCTATTTGGATATCGCTTGTATCGGAGGGAAGCACCGTTTTTATCTGGTCCGTCTGATATGCGAGAACCCTGTCCAGAACGTGTATGTAAAATACGTCGCCGAGCTCCAGCTTATCAAGATCGGTGAAAAGCGCCGCGTTTGACAATCCGCTGTGTCCGTTCAAAACGGCATGGGTGCCTTTTCCGCCTATCGGCAGAGAAGATCCCTTTAAATGGCCGACGCCCTTTAGGAGCGTTTCCTTTGATGTGCCGTGATAAACGGCGAGCTTTACGCCTATTTTGGGTATTTCGAGGCTTGCCATAACCGAATCGTTGTTAAGGTTAAGCAGATTCTCGTATTCGCTGTCATTGTCATTATCGGGGCTTGATGAAAACGGATCGCCTTCAACAGCTTCTCCAACGAGGCTTCGGTTGTACTCCTCAGCTCTCTTGAACATATCTTTTATCAAGCTGTCGTCGGCATTTTCGACAGCCGTCCGCTGCCGCGATATAATGTCGTTGTTGCTTTGGTTCATTGAATAATCGCAAATAAACGGATAGCATATCAAAACAACTCCCGCAAGCAATACAAGCCCTCCGATTATGCCTATAATTGCTTTTTTCATGCCGTCCCTCCTTTCGTATCGGGAGTTTAAATATTTTTTTAAGCCTCATAGGCGTTGTGTGCGGTGGGAACGGAAGGGTGAAAGGGTATGAAAGTTTCCCGTTCCCGCCTGTGCCTTTGAAGCATAAAAACTAAACAGCTTATTCCTGCATTTCCCGCTCAGAGAGTAGGATGCGGGGCGAACAAATTTCTTTGCTCGCCCGTTTTATGCTTAGGAAAAATAAAGAAAAAATCAAAATATATTAAATCGACATTCTCAAAGCAAAACGGAAGTTATGGGATTGGCGGGAGAGCGGATCTCTCCGCTCTCCCAAACTGCTTAGGAAGTCTTAGGAATAGGCAATTTGTAGAGAGCCACACAAAGCTCAGGGTGTGGCGGGAGCAGATTGCTCTGCTCCCTGTGTATATAAGAAGCTATGGGTAAAGGCAAGTTAAAAATAATATATAATTATCGACATATCCTTGGCAGACTTGGGATTGGCGGGAGAACGGATCTCTCCGCTCTCCCAAACTGCTTAGGAAGTCTTAGGAATAGGCAATTTGTAGAGAGGCACGCAAAATTCAGGGTGAGGCGGGAGCAGATTGCTCTGCTCCCTGTGTATATAAGAAGCTATAGGTAAACGCAGATTAAAAATAATATATAATTATCGACATATCCTTGGCAGACTTGGGATTGGCGGGAGAGCGGATCTCTCCGCTCTCCCTACTGCTTAGGAAGTCTTAGGAATTAGCTGATTTATTATTTGATTTGTATCAATATTTAATTTTATCATAGCTTAGGATGCTTGGGGAACAGATTTCTCTGTTCCCCTTTATACTTAGGAAACACATGAGTAAAAGACAAAATAATGTAATGATATATTCGTACCGGCATATTTGCGCGATACTTCTTTTGGTCGGGAGAGCGGATTCCTCCGCTCTCCTCAACTGCTTAGGAAGTCCTTAAAAGTAAAATTGTAAATTTGCTGTGCATCCGTTATGGAGGATGCGTGGGGAGCAATGCCTTGCTCCCCATTTATGCTTAGGAAACAATTAGGTAAAAGCTGATTAAAATCAATCAAGCGCCATGCGCCTGCGCCTTATTATCGTTCTTTCTTCTCTTGAAGAAGAAATAATAGAGTATCGCTGCGCCGATTGCCAGAAGTGCGCCGCCGAGTAACATTGAGATAACTCCCTGTGCGCCTGCGAGCGGCAGAGGAGGCTGCTTGGGGTTGTCAACCGTGATTGTAAATTTTGTATTGTCCTCGCTTATTGCGGGGGCGCCGACAAGCTCTCCGCCGCCGTCTTTTGTTATGGTAATTGAATCACCAAATTTAATATTTATCATAATCTTTTCGCTCAGGAGATTATATCCCGCGGCTGTTTTTTCCTCGCTGAGATAATATTCTCCATCCGACAAGCCGCTGACTATAATTTTTCCTATCGAATCGCCGCTTGCGATTGGGCTGAGCTTCTTTGTTACGGTACGGCTCTCTCCGTCAATCTGAACCGTATAGTCGCCGTTATCTTTTAGCGTTCCTGTTTCAGCAGGATTACCGTTATACACAGAATACGACAAGTCATCGTCAGATCCAGATTTTACGAACCATACGTCCGACTCGACAGTATCAACCATCTTAGTCATGCCGAACACAACGTCAGCAATTCCGCTGCCCTCGGTTGGAGTTTTCCCATTGAGAGTTTTTATAAGCTCCATTCCTATTGTGCGGACGAAAACCTTCGTTGTCGATTCCGGTGTATTCTGTGGTTCCGAGTCTATAAGCGTGGGGTCGTTTGTGTACGACACAAGAGCCGTGTTCGGATTGCCCACGTCGCCGCCGATGACAGCGTTTGAGTTGAGCTGCGCCGTATATGATATTGAGATTTTCTCGCCCTGATGAGCATCAAGCGAAGCCCACTTGAAGTCGGCTGTTATTGTAGTAACACCTGTCACATCATTTGTTGTTGTGTTAAGCTCATAATCCCAACTATCACTCGACTGCGAATTTTCCGGTTTTGGGGTAAGAGTTTTTGTAGTACCACCGGTTTCCGGCACAGTAACTT
>CANPZK010000019.1 GCA_947588875.1 uncultured Clostridia bacterium | reverse complement strand
GCCTTCGGCTAACAGTTCCTACTGCCAAGTCTGTAGTGGACTTTCACCACCAAGTAATAATGCGTGCCGAGCACACAGCAAAAAGGATTGCAGGATCGAAAAGCTCGACCCTGCAATCCTTTTATTGGGAATTCCAAATTTGGAGATGTACGCTGAATTTTAATATAACCTATGAAATTATATTTTTGTCATTTGCGCTTTTGTATTACCCTCTGTTTCTTCTCTTGGAAACGCAAGCCGCAGTCGCCGCAGCAGAGAGCATGAGGAGCAATACGAGCATAACAACGCTTGTGCTGTCGCCGGTAGCAACTTTGCCTGTCGCGCTGCTGTTTGAGCTTGAGCCTGAGCTCGGAGTTACCGAGCTACTCGAGCCGCTGTTTGAGCTTCCGCCGTTTCCGCCCGCGTTATTATTGCCGCCCGCGGCAGATGTCGGGTTGGTCGGGTTGCTTGTATCTGTCGCGCTGCCTGTCGCGTCGGTTGTGTCAGTTGTGCCGGTTGTATCTGTTGCGCCGGTAGCGTCAGTCGCAGGCTCATCTGTCGCAGGCTCATCTGTCGCGTCGGTAGCCTCGGTTGCGTCGGTCGCCTCGGTTGCGTCTGTCGCAGGCTCGCTTGCATCTGTCGGGTTCGTGGGAACATCGCTTGAATCTTTTATGATAACGCTGCCGCTCTTTGTGTCCGCCTCTACTTCTTTCATATCGGCTGTGATCATTTGCTTGACCTCAACCCTGAGCGTATCCTCCAAGTTGATGTTATCGTGAATTTTAAATGTAAGCGTTGCCAACGTGCCGTTGACTGTAAAATCCTGCATTACAAGCGGGTTGAGCCATGTCAGCTGGTACGGGTACAGAGACATATTATCCGTGTGCATTTGTCCGCTTATCAAGCCTTTGTCAGTAACCTTTACAAGCTCCATCGCGTCCTGCGGATAATAAACGTTTATCATAGCCTGTGTAAATCCCGTATTGTTTGATATGCTTACGTCAACATCTACCGTATCTCCTGCGGAAGCATTAATATCTCCTACGGAAATAACCGGCTTGCCGCTGTCCGCCGCGTTGACCGCAAACATCTGAACGCCGATAATAACCAGCGCCATTACCAATACCGCTATTGATTTGATTTTTTTCTTACTCATGATTTTTTTCCTCCTGTTTTGTTTTTGATTATTTATTATATGGTAAGGTTTCATATCCGCTCCACTTTGCCAAGTGTCTTTCGAGAATGGTGCTGTCGAGCAGATTTACCTCTCCGTCCCGATTTACGTCGGCTACGCTTTCGTCTATCGTTTCGTAACCGTTAAACTGCGCCAGATGTCTTTCGAGAATAGTGCTGTCTGAAAGATCCAATTCGCCGTCGCCGTTTATATCGCCGGACTTTTCCTCAAGGGCGATAAACTCAAAGCAGTTGTTGTAGCGGCGGGTGGCATAATACTCTGCCGTCGTTTTTTTGTAGCCGGTGATTTTAAAACCCTCAACAAGTGTATGACGACCATCTTCACTACCCCTAATTTTAATGAAGCCGCAGGCATATTCGCCAATATCCGTAACGCTCTTTGGAATTGTCACGCTTTTAAGGTTTGGACAATTATCAAAAGCATCGCTTTTTATTCTCCGCACACCCTCCTGAATCGTAACACTTTCAAGGCTTGTGCAACCGTAAAAAGCACTTTCTTCAATTAAGGTCACCTTTTTGCCGTCGATTTGGGCGGGGATAGCAAGGTCACTGTCATCCCCAAAATAATCAATTATCTCAAGCGTTCCGTCTTCAAGTTCATTATAGGCAAACGGGCTGACCTCTCCGAGGCTTTCAAAATCAAAGCCGTTGTCCCGCGCATAGGCATATGCGGCTGAATTTTTATAGCCTGTTATCTTAAAGCCGTCGACCTTAATACCCCACTCTTCTTCATCATCATAATATCCAAAGGCATTATAGCCTATTGAAGTAACACTTTTGGGGATCGTAACACTTTCAAGGCTTGTGTAATTTTCAAAAGCAACATCTCCAATAGAGGTCACTTTTTTCCCGTCAATCTCTGCGGGAATGACAAGCTCTGTCATGGTATCTCTGTCGTCACCGCAGTAATCTATTATCTCAAGCGTTCCGTCTTCAAGCTCATTGCAGACTAATGGACTTACCTCGCCGAGGCTTTCAAATTCAAAGCCGTTATCCCGCGCATAGACGTATGCGGCTGAATTTTTATAGCCGATTATCTTAAAGCCGTCTATCTTAATATCTTCTCCTGTTTCATCATCATAATAATATCCAAAGGCGATGCTGCCAATTGAAATAACGCTCTTTGGAATCGTTACAGCCTTTAGGCTTGTGCAATATGCAAAAGCCCAATCTCCAATCGAGGTAACGCCCTCAGGAATTGTTATGCTCTCAAGGTTTGCGCAATGTGCAAAAGCATAATATCCAATCGAGGTCACACTGTTTCCGTTTATCTCAGCCGGGATATCGAGTTTGACAAGCTCATCTTTATCGCCGTAATAATCAAATATCTCAAGCCCATCATAAGCAAACGGATTTCCCTCTCCGAGGCTTTCAAAGTCAAAGTAGTTGTCCCGCGCATAGGCGTCTGCGGCTGAATTTTTATAGCCTGTTATCTCAAAGCCGTAGATGCCATAATAATAGCCGTCAACGTCATAATAATAGCCAAGGGCAAATTCGCCAATATAAGTAACACTCTTTGGAATCGTCACAGCCTTTAGGCTTGTGCACCCCCAAAAAGCATCATTTTCAATCGAGGTTACGCCCTCGGAAATCGTAACATTCTCAAGGCTTGTGCAATCCTTAAAAGCAGAATATCCAATCGAGGTCACACTCTCAGGAATCGTAACGCTCTTAAGGTTTGTGCAATCCTCAAAAGCAGAATATCCAATCGAGGTCACACTCTCAGGAATAGTAACGCTTTCAAGGCTTGCGCAACCGGAAAAAGCATAATCTTCAATCGAGGTAACACCCTCGGGAATTGTAACGCTCTTAAGGTTTGTGCAATCAGAAAAAACATATCCAATTGAGGTCACACTTTTTCCGTTTATCTCAGCTGGGATATCAAGGTTGACAAGTTCATCTTTGTCGCCGTAATAATCAAATATCCTAATCGTTCCGTCTTGATTCTCAGAATAGGCAAAGGAATTTCCCTCTCCGAGGCTTTCAAAGTCAAAGCCGTTCTCTTGCGCATAGGCGTTTGCGGCTGAATTTTTATAGCCGATTATCTTAAAGCCGTCAACCTTGTTAATAATATCGCGGTTATAATAATAACCAAAGGAATTATAGGATATGTAACCAACACTATTGGGAATCGTCACGCTTTTAAGGCTTGGACAATCCAAAAAAGCCTCGCCTTCTATCTGTATAACGCCCTCGGGAATCGTAACGCTTTCAAGGCTTGTGCACTCTTGAAAAGCGTTCGCTCCGATACAGGTCACGCCCTCGGGAATCGTCACGCTTGTAAGGCTTGGGCAATTTACAAAAGCATAACTTTCAATATCTGTCACTCTTTTTCCGTTGATTTCGGCAGGGATAACAAGGTCAGCGTCGCTGCCGTAATAGCCTGTGATAATGGTTTCATCACCGCTATGGTAATAACTGAAAGGCACCGAGGCGGTGCTGCCCGCCGCCAAGGCAGGAAACGCCGACATTGAAATTATCAGCATGAGCGACAGCACAAGGGAAACGAGCTTTCCAAACCCGCCGACCGATGTTTTTTCTTTGTTCATCTTTTTGAACCTCCTTCAAAAATTTTCATTTCATTGAACCTCCTGAAAATAAAATTTTTATATTTATCTCCGTTTGTTTTTAAGCGTTTTAAACGGGGATAAGCTAACAAATTAATTTCATTTCAGCTTACAAACGGAAGACTTTCATAGCCGTTCATCTTCGCAAGATGTCTTTCGAGAATCGTGCTGTCAAACAGATTTACCTCTCCGTCCTGATTTACGTCGGCTACGCTTTCGTCTATCGTTTCGTAGCCGTTAAACTGCGCCAGATGTCTTTCGAGAATGGTGCTGTCCAAAAGATCCAATTCGCCGTCGCCGTTTATATCGCCGAGCTTTTTCGTTTCAACGTCAAGCGCGATAAACTCAAAGCCGTTGTCGGCGGCATATTTTTCCGCGGCTGTTCCTGTGTAGCCCTTAATTTTAAAGCCCTCTACCTTGTCGTAAACATATTGACCGCTTTCGTCCATGTGCGTGTTGAATTTTCCGAAAGCATGATCTTCTATTTCAGTAACGTTCTTCGGAATGGTCACCTCCTTGAGGCTTGTGCAATCACTAAAAGCGGAATATCCGATTTTGGTCACACCCTCCGATAAGGTCACGCTCTCAAGGCTTTTGCAGTAGGCAAAGGCTTGAATTCCGATTGTTGTAACACTTTCGGGCAAGGTTACATTTACAATACCGTCGCAACTGAAAAATGCATAATTCCCGATTGAGCCTATCCCCTCGTTAAAGCTCAGCTCCTCGATGGTATCGCAGTCCTCAAAAGCCCATTCTCCAATCGACTCAACCTTTTTGCCGTCTATCTCGTCGGGGATAGTAAGCTCGGCGTCGCTGCCGTTATAGCCTGTGATTTCAATTGTTCCGTCGTCGTTTTCTGTATATTCAAAAAGCGGAAACTCACCGACGCTTACAAACTCAAAGCCGTTTTCCTTTGCATATCTTTCGGCAGCACTGTTTGTATACCCCGATATTTTAAATCCTTCTACCTTATCGCGAACATATTCGCCGTTTTCGTCCATGTGCGTGTTGCATCTTCCGAGAGCATAGTCGTTTATTGTTTCGACGCTCTTCGGAACAGTTATCTCCTTGAGGCTTGTGCAATCGTTAAAAGCGGAATATCCGATTTTAATCAAGCCCTCCGATAAGGTCACGCTCGTAAGGTTTGTACAAAAGCCGAAGGACTGTGTGCCTATCGTCGTAATGCTGTCCGCCATAGTCACCTTCGTGAGGCTCTTGCAGCTCATAAAGGCTCCGTCGCCTATGGAGGTCACCGTTTTGCCGTCTATCGCGCCGGGGATAACAAGCTCGTCATCGTCGCCGTTATAGCCCGTGATCTCGATTGTTTCGTCGTCGTTTTCCTTATATTCAAAAAGCGGAACCTCGCCAACCTCAACAAACTCAAAGCCGTTTTTCTCCGCATAGCTTTGAGCGGCTGTGTTTGTATAGCCCAGGACTTTAAAACCGTCCATCTTGCTGTATTCCATGTTTATCCATGAGCTTACATAATATCCAAAGGCATAATCGAATATTGTGGTAACGCTCTTTGGTACGGTCAGCTCCATAAGACTTTCGCAGCCCGTAAAGGCGTGCTCTCCGATATATGTAACACCCTCGGGAATCGTCACGCTGTTAAGGCTTGCGCAGTTATAAAAGGCTCTCCACCCGATTCTGGCAAAGCCCTCGGGAAGCGTCACGCTTTCGAGCTTTTCGCAGGAGCTGAAAGCATTGAACCCTATCGAGGTCACCGTTTTGCCGTCTATCATCTCAGGGACAGAAAGCTCAACCAAAGTGTTCCTATCTCCGACATAACCTTCGATTTCAACAGTGTTGTCCTCAAGCACCTTGTACTGATAATCGCCGCTTGTTAAAACACCGCTGTCCTCCGCAACCGCCGGAATAGCCGCAACCGTAAAGATAAGCGCAAGCGACAGGATAAGAGAAATGATTTTCCCGCTCCGCCGCTTTGAGATTTCGGCTCGTATTCCCGTTTTTTGTTCCTTCATTACTTTAATTCCTCCTGTAAATAAATTTTTATATTCACCTCCGTTTATTTTTAAATGTTCTAAAACGGAGATAATATTACGAGCTAATTTTACTTCATTTGTTCGCAAAAGTCAACTACTTAAATACATATTACACCAATTAAATACATACTCTATATTATATTTAAGGGTAAGGATGTGTTGATATGGTGGAATTCGGAAAAACTTTAAAAAATCTAAGGCTGCAAAACTGCTTGACGCAGGCACAGCTTGCAAACAGGCTCGGAGTTACAAAATCGGTGATAAGCGCCTACGAAACGGGGCTGAGAATGCCTTCATACGACATACTTATTTCTATATCGAGGATTTTCAAGGTGACGACCGACTATCTTTTGGGCGTTGAGCGCAAGCAGAGCGTCGACCTTTCCGGTCTTACCGCTGAGGAAACCTCGGCGCTTTTGGAGCTTATCAGGGCGATGAAACGAAAAAATATATCCTGACAAGCTAATTATTATAATTATTGTCTTATTAGGATAATAATATCATCTTAATAAGAATTTGTCAACGCGCTTTTTCTTATCAGGATATTTTATTTGTCTATTCACCTGCCAATGATATAATTAAATCAGTAAATTTTTATGATAAAGGTGCAGTGATGAATTTTCCGCTCAGACTGAAGGAGCTTCGGCAGGACAAGGATATGCAGCAGACAAAGCTCGCCGAGCTGCTCAATTTAAAATCAAGCGCAATATCAAAATACGAAAAGGGACTTACGCAGCCGAGCATTGACACGCTGATAAGGCTGTCAAAAATCTTCGGCGTCACCGTTGACTATCTCATAGGCGCGTCCGACGAGAAAAATCCCTATGAGGGCTTGCAGCTCACCCCCGATGAGGCGGAGTTTGTTTTTAATCTTAGAATGTTAAATTATGAGAACAGGATAAGAATTGACGAACGAATGAAAACCATGATAGACAGCGGCAAAAAATGACCCTGCGCATACAATCTCTGCGCAGGGTCGTTTTCTCTTTTTATCTTCTATTTTATCTTTTATTATCTTTTGTATTTGTCCTTATCCGCCTCTGTTATCTCCCTGATAACTCTGCACGGATTGCCCGCGGCGATAACTCCCGACGGTATATCGCGGTTGACTACGCTGCCCGCGCCGATTATCGTGTTGTCGCCTATCGTCACTCCCGGCAGAACGCAGACTCCTCCGCCTATCCATACGTTGTTTCCCACCGTGATGGGCAGGGCGATCTCAAGCCCTGAGTTCCTCTGCTCAACGTCAAGCGCGTGGCCCGCCGTGTAAAATCCACACTGCGGCGCGATAAAGCAGTTGTCGCCAAAGCTCACCTTTGCCCCGTCCAGTATCACAAGACCGTGATTCGAGTAAAAGTTTTCTCCAAGCTCGATGTTAAAGCCGTAGTCGCACCAGAAGCTCTGCTCAATGAGGAAGCTCCCCTTTGTTTTGCCGACTATCCTTTTTATCAGCTCCTCCCTTTCCTTTGCCTGCGAGGGACGCAGGCTGTTGTATTCATAGCAAAGCTCCTTGCATCTTATTCTCTCCTCGGCAAGCTCCTTGTCATAGTTCGCGTCATAGAGCATACCTGCGGCGGCTTTTTCTTTTTCGGTCATAAAAAAACTCTCCTTACATTATTTTTTAATCAGAAACGAAATAAAACAGCGGTTATTTCGATTCAAAAATACAGCTTTTAATAACTTAAAAGTACTTGACACTTTAATAACCTTTGAGTATAATGATGGTGTAAAGGGGGAATGATATTTGTATAAAATTCACTTTTACAAGGACAGAAACGGCAACGAGCCTGTGCTTGAATATGTAAATATGCTTGCTGAAAAGAAAGACAAGGACAGTCGCATTAAGCTTAACAAAATACGGGATTATGTCAAGGCGCTGAGCGAATACGGCACTCGGGTAGGCGAGCCATATATCAAGCATCTCGACGGAGAAATTTGGGAGCTTAGACCTCTGAGGGACAGGATCCTGTTCGTTGCATGGCACAACGGCAGCTTTGTGCTGCTTCATCAATTTATGAAAAAAACGCAAAAGACTCCCGCAAGAGAAATCAAAAAAGCGAAGAGAGAGCTTGCGGACATGATAGAAAGGGGCGTAAGCTATGAAAAAGAAGAATAAAAGCGACGGCTATATAAGCCCTATCGGCAGAAGCTGGGACGAGGTGGAAAAAGAGCTCTTCACTCCGGAGGAGATCGCCGCGAGTAATCTGAGAGTCGCCGTCATAGGGGAGCTTATAAAGGCTCGCAATGAAAGAGGAATAAGTCAAAAGCAGCTTGAGGAGATGAGCGGAGTTAAGCAGCCCGTCATAGCGAGAATGGAAAAGGGCAGCACAAGCCCTCAAATCGACACCGTTTTAAAGGTGCTGGCGGCACTCGGAAAGACTCTTGCGGTCGTCCCGCTTGAAACTCAGCAGGGCTGACGGCGGGGGCAAGACCGTAAAAGTGAAAGCGGGTTTGAGTCTTGAGTCCTACGATTAAAGGAACATCGTCACTCTCCCGTCCTCTTTACCCTATTCTCAATCAGCAGGCAGACCGTGCTTAAAGCGCGGCCTGCCTGCTGTTTTTTTATTCTATTTTTCTTCAAGCTCTATTCCAAGCTCCTTTAGCTGTTCGTCGTCAACGGGCGACGGAGCGTTTGTCATAAGCTCGCTCGCGTTTTGAACCTTGGGAAACGCCACCACGTCGCGCAGGGTCGGCGCGCCGATCATCTGCATTACAAGGCGGTCAAGTCCTATGCCCATTCCGCCGTGAGGCGGCGCACCGTATTTGAACGCGTTTGTGAGGAAGCCGAATTTCGCGCTTATCTCCTCGTCCGTCATTCCGAGCATATCAAACATCTTTTTCTGAAGCTCTGGGTTCGTTATCCTTATCGAGCCGGAGGAAAGCTCCGTGCCGTTCAAAACCATATCGTAAGCCTTTGCGTAAACAAGGCTCTTGTCGCTGTCGAGCTTGTCAAGGCAGTCGTCGGTCGGCGAGGTGAACGGATGGTGCATTGCCACCCACTCTCCGGTTTCCTCGTCCTTTTCAAAGAACGGAAACTCCACTACCCACAGGAAGTTATAGCCGCCGCCGATTATATCGAGCCGCTTCGCGACCGTGAGCCTGAGCGCGCCGAGGACCGACAGGGCGAGACTTCTGCTCGTATCCGCGACTATAAACACGACGTCGCCCTTTTCTGCGCCGGCTCTCTCCAGAATGGCGGTCATCTCCTGCTCTGTCATAAACTTCGCAAAACTCGAGGCTATACCGTCGTCCGTCATTCTTATCCACGCAAGCCCCTTTGCGCCTATTCCCCTCGCCTGCTCGGTCAGCTTGTCTATCTCCTTGCGGCTGTAAGTCTTTACGGCGTTTTTCGCCGTAAACGCCCTCACCGTTCCGCCGCCGTCGACAGCGCTCCTGAACACTCCAAAGCCGCACTCCGAGGCTATATCCGAGAGGTCGAACAGCTCCATGCCGAATCTCGTGTCGGGCTTGTCCGAGCCGTACCTCTCCATCACCTCGTCATACTTGTACCTTGGGAACGGCGTTGGCACGTCTATATCGAGCACCTCTTTGAACAGCCTTTTTATATAGCCCTCGCCTATCGCCAAAACGTCCTCCATATCGACAAACGACATCTCGAGGTCGATTTGCGTAAACTCCGGCTGCCTGTCGGCTCTCAGATCCTCGTCGCGGAAGCAGCGGGCTATCTGCATATAGCGGTCAAAGCCCGCTACCATACAGAGCTGCTTATACATCTGCGGCGACTGCGGCAATGCGTAAAAGCTGCCCTTATGTATTCTCGACGGCACAAGGAAATCCCTCGCGCCCTCCGGCGTTGATTTTATCAGCATGGGCGTTTCTATGTCGATAAAGCCGTTTTCGTCGAAGTAGTCCCTCGTTACCTTTGCTATTTTGTGGCGGAGAAGTATGTTCCTCTGCAAATCGGGGCGGCGCAAATCGAGGTATCTGTACTCGAGCCTTGTGCTTTCGCCGGTTTTGCAGTTTTCCGTTATCTCAAACGGCGGCGTTTCGCTCTCCGCGAGTATTCTCAGCTCGGTAACCTTTATTTCAATATCGCCCGTCGCAAGCTCCTTATTCTTTGCGCTTCGCTCCCGCACCGTGCCGACTACACCGAGCACATACTCGCTTCTGACCGAGAACGCCTTGTCAAAGACCGCTCTTTCCGTGTTGTCGTCAAAGGCGAGCTGTACTATTCCCGTGCGGTCGCGCAAATCAACAAATATGAGCTGTCCGAGGTCGCGCCTGCGCTGCACCCAGCCGAACACCGTGACCTCTCTGCCCTCGTCGGAAAGCCGCAGATCTCCGCAGTAATCCGTCCTTTTCATTCCCGTCATAAATTCTGCCATTGCTTTTCCCTCACTTTTCCTTAGTAAAAAAACATGCGCCGGGATTGTCCTCATTTTCGATTTTTACTCGTATAAAGCCCTCGCCAAAATCTTTATCAAGGCTTATCTCGCTTTTTTTGCCCGTCGTCATATTTTTTATTTCAGCCTTGTTCCGCTCTATCTCGTCATCTCCGAGCACCATGCTGTATTCGGCTCCTATCTTGTCGGCGTACTTCATCTGCGCCCTCAGGCTTCTTCCGACGATATCCGTTTCCGCGCGCACAGAATAGCTTCTCACCTGCTTTACCAGCTCAAATGCCTTTTCCTGCGCCTTATCGCCCATGGTCGCTATGTAAAGCCCGCACTTGTCAAAGTCGGGAATCGTCTTTTCCGCCGCGCCGAGCAGAGCGAGCAGCCTTTCCATTCCGAGCGCAAAGCCGAGCGACGGCATATGCTGTCCGCCGAGTTCCTCAATGAGCCCGTCGTATCTGCCGCCTCCGCAGACCGTTCCCTGCGCGCCGAGCTCGTCCGTCACAAACTCAAACACCGTGCGCGTATAGTAGTCGAGTCCCCTCACTATCCTCGGGTTTATTTTATATTTCACTCCGGAGCTGTCAAGCAGGCGCTTGACGCTCTCGAAGTGCTCGCGGCAGTCGTCGCATATATAGTCGAGCACTACCGGCGCGTCCTTTGCTATTTCCGAGCATATCGGGCTTTTGCAGTCGAGTATCCTCATCGGGTTGCGCTCAAGGCGCGAAAGGCAGGTATCGCACAATTTGTCCTTATAGCCCTCAAAATATTTCTTGAGCGCCTCGTAATATTTTGCTCGGCAATCGGGGCAGCCTATTGAATTAAGCTCCAGCGTCAGCCTTTCGCCTATATCGAGCCTGTCGAAGATGCTCTGCGCGGCGCATATCATCTCCGCGTCCGCCGCGGGCGAAGCCGTGCCGTACGCCTCAAGCCCGAACTGATGAAACTCGCGATAGCGGTTCGCCTGCTTTTTTTCATACCGGTAGCAGGATACAAAATAATACGCCTTGACGGGCAGTCCGTCGTTATAAAGCGCGTGCTCCAGCAGCGCTCTTGCCGCTCCGGCAGTACCCTCGGGTCTGAGCGTTATCGACGTTCCTCCCTTTGTATCAAAGGTGTACATCTCCTTTTGCACGACGTCGGTCGTATCTCCGACCCCGCGCCGGAACAGCTCGGTATGCTCGAACACCGGCGTGCGTATCTCCTTAAAGCCGAAGCTCTGCGCCTCTTCCCTCATCAGCTTTTCGAGGAACTGCCATTTATAGCTGTCCTTTGGCAGCACGTCCTCGGCTCCGTATACTCGCTTTGTTATGAGTGCCATATGTATATATCCTCCTGTTGCAGAAAATAAAGGTCCTTTTAACGCTTGCTCAGGGTCATCGCCTCGACAGAGGCTAAAAGCTGCGCCCGCTGAGATTGGGCGGCGACTCTTGCCCGCGCAGCGGGCAAGCAAAACGCGGCGGGGTAGGGTCCCGCTCGCCGCGCAAAGGACTGCGCGCCGCGTTTTGGCGCGTTGCCGCAGGCAACGCGGGTCGCCGCCCGAAATGCGGGCGTCCGCGCCCCAATCAATAACCTGTTCCATTTTATCACAAAAAGAAAAATATTGCAGTAGTTTTGAGCAAATTTATTTTCTCATTTTATTTTTTTGCATATCGCCGATATGGGAACGGTCAGGAGCGCCCACAAAAGGCTGTAAAACGGGCATATCTGCCCTTTTACGTTGAGCTTCATATCGTGATAATCCCACACGTTCAGCTTCAGCTTCAAATTAACTATGCAGCCGGCGACGAACTCCACGCCCGTTATGACAGCCGAGCCCACCACGCATTTTATGGGCAGATGCATTTTGTCAAATTTTTTAAATATCTTAAACAGAGTCAAAAAGCAGGTCCCGCCAGCCATAAACATCGACCAATGAGTTTTTCTCCTGCATATTATTTCAAGCATGGCGTACGCCGTTCCGCCGAAGGCGAAAAGCGCGCCGTTCTTTTTTAATTTCATAATAAAAAACACCACCGCAGTTATTTTCGACTGCGGCGGCGCAAAATATACTTATATTAAAAAATCATGCGAACCTCGGCTTAAATTATGAGGTGCGTTCCTCGGCTTCGCCCCCGTCGGCTCTCTCGAGCTTTTTGAGCGTGAGCTTTGTTATCCTCTGCTCGCTGACCTGAGTTATCGTAAAGACGAAGCCCTCAAATTCAAAGCTCTCGCCCTCGTCGGGTATCTTTCCGAGCCGCTCGAATATCCAGCCGCCGACCGAAACGCTCTCGCTTTCAAATCTGCTCTCGTCTATTCCGATAAGCTCCGCCAGATCCTCAATGTCGTAGTCGCCGGAAAGCTCCAGAGTATCGTCCCCGATTTTCCTGTACGGCGCTTCTATCTCCTCGTCCTCGTCCCAAATCTCGCCCACAAGCTCCTCTACCAAATCCTCCGTCGTCACCATACCGAGTATTCCGCCGTGGTCGTCGGTAACAAGCGCGAGGTTCTGGCGCTTGTGCTTCATATCGTTAAACACATAGGAAAGCCTTTTGTTTTTATAAACGTAATACGCCGGCTGTATAATATCCTTTAAATCGAATTTCTCCCCCGAGAGCAGAGCCTCAAGATAATCCCTCGTGTGGAGTATGCCGACTATATTGTCTATGCTGTTTTGATATACGGGTATCCTCGAATACCTCTCCTCGATTATCGTCCTTCTTATCTCCTCGGCGCTGTCGTCCATATCGATGGCGGTCATATCGACCCTTGGGGTGAGCACCTCCTGCACCGTCTTTTCGTCAAAGTCGAGCGCGGACTTCACAAGCTCCCGCTCCTGCTGCTCGAGCACGCCCTCCTCCTCGATGCTGTCTATTATATATTTCAGCTCGTCCTCGGTCACGCTCGGGCGGTCGTCCCTTTTTCTCACGAGATTAAGCGCAAGCTCCTTGACCTTCATAAACACGAACACGAGCGGCGTGAACAGCGTCATTATTACCCTCATTACGCCCGCCGTAGACATCGCAAAGCCGTCCGCGTGCTCCCGTGCGAGGCATTTCGGGATTATCTCGCCAAAGGTAAGCACTATCAGCGTGACCGCTCCCGTGCTTATCGCGGCTCCCGCGTCGCCGAACAGATTCATGCAAAGCACCGTCGCTATCGACGAGCAGCCTATATTCACTATGTTGTTGCCTATCAATATTGCGGTGAGCGCCTTGTCGTATCTGTCGGTTATATACACGACGTTTTTCGCCCGCCTGTTTCCGTTTCCCGCTTCATGGCTCATTCTTATCGAATTAACCGTTGAAAAGGCTGTTTCGATAGACGAGAAAAAAGCCGAGAGCAAAACGCAGATAAATATGAATATGCCCATGACTATGTTTTCCAAAGCAATACCACTCCATTAAAGCGCGGCTGTTCGAGATATTTTTGATGCGCGTCAGAAAATATTTATTATATTTTATATTGTGTATTTACATCTCTCCGCCCGCTCTGTTGGATTATACTATATCAGAAAAGACGGAATATTGCAAATTTATTTATTACCGGCTCAACTCAGGCGCAAAACTAATTTATTATTCAAATAACAAACGGCAAAATTATCTCAAACGAATAAAAAGCCGCCCGCCGCCGCGCCGCAAGAGCAGCGCAAGCCCCAAATTCGCCTGATAAGCCCCAAAAGCTATCAATTTGATTGACAAAAAATCGAAAAAACAATATAATTAAAAATTGACATTACAAATATAATCGTAATTAATCGGTATTAAAACGGGGGTGCTGTTGTGAGCGACAAAACGATCCTGTCACTGCGTGATATTTACGTTGAATTTGACGGCGAAGTTATTTTAAACAAAATCAATCTCGACATTAAGGACAAGGAGTTTGTCACGCTGTTGGGGCCGAGCGGCTGCGGAAAAACAACCACTCTGCGCATAATCGGCGGCTTTCTCGACAGCTACTCCGGCGACGTATTCTTCGACGGCGAAAACATAAACAAGCTGCCGCCGCACAAGAGGAACGTAAACACCGTTTTTCAAAAATACGCGCTGTTTCCGCATATGAACGTCTTTGACAACGTGGCGTTCGGCTTAAAGCTCAAAAAGCTGCCGAAGGACGAAATATACAAAAAGGTAATGAAGATGCTCGCGACCGTGGATTTGAAGGGCTATGAAAAGCGCCCTATCCACAAGCTGTCGGGCGGGCAGCAGCAGAGAGTCGCGATAGCGCGCGCTCTCGTGTGCGAGCCAAAGATACTCCTGCTCGACGAGCCGCTCGGCGCGCTCGATTTGAAGCTCAGAAAGGATATGCAGATAGAGCTTAAAAATCTTCAGCACCAGCTTCAGACGACCTTTATTTATGTAACGCACGACCAGGAGGAGGCTCTTAGAATGAGCGACACGGTCGTCGTTATGAACAACGGCAATATAGAAATGGTGGGAAGCCCGACAGACGTTTACAACGAGCCGGCGAACGCCTTTGTAGCCGACTTTATAGGCGAGGCGAATATTCTCAACGGTATAATGCTTGAGGATTACAGGGTGCAGGTTCAGGACTCTGTGTTCGAGTGCGAGGACAAGGGCTTTGACAAAAACCACCCGGTGGACGTCGTTATACGCCCCGAGGACATCGAGGTGACCTCTCCCGAGGAGGGTCAGGTGAGGGGCTCGGTTGTAGAAACGATATTCAAGGGCGTTCACTATGAGATGACGGTAAACTGCGGCGGCTGTATGTGGCTGATACACAGCACCGTCGCCCAAGAGGTCGGCAGGGAGATAGGAATGAGGGTAATCCCCTACAATATACACATAATGGAAAAGCTGTTCCCGCACACGGAAAACGTCTTTGAAGCGGAGGTAGTATCCTGCGACGCTGACAACGGCTCAATGGAGATACAGCTTGAGGGCAATACGATAAAAATCGAGGGGCAGTGCTTTGACAAGGGCTGTGTTCTTGAAATATCGGTAAAGCCCGAGGACGTTTACATAAGCGGCGAGGAAACGGGTCATCTTGAGGCTTATATCGAATCGGTGATATACAAGGGAATACACAACGAGATAATCCTCGAAACGGACGAGCACCACTGGCTTGTCAGCAGCGACATTGACGAGCAGATAGCGACCTACGTCCAGATGAAGATAAACTTTGACAACGCAAAGTTCCGCGTAGTAAGGGAGGCTGAGAAATGAAATCAAAGGCTCCGTTCTATCCGTACTTGATATGGATGCTGATTTTTACGCTGATTCCGCTCGTAATGGTGATATATTACGCGTTTACGGACTCCTCCGGCAGCTTCACTCTCAACTCCTTTATCGAGAGCTTTTATTACTCAAACATATTTTTAAAATCGCTGTGGATCTCTCTTATATCCACCCTAATCTGCCTTGTGCTCGCGTATCCGATAAGCTACATAATGTCAAGGGCGCGGGGCAGCGCGCAGAAGATCCTCGTTATGCTCGTTATGCTGCCGATGTGGATGAACTTTATACTGCGCATTTACGCTTGGGTACTGCTTCTGCAAAACAACGGTCTTATCGACCTTGCGGTAAAATTTTTGGGGCTTGACGTTCCGCTGCTCGGAAATCAGGGGGCGGTAATACTCGGCATGGTCTACAACTTCCTGCCGTTTATGATAATCCCGATATATACCGTTATGGCGAAAACGGACAACAGCATTATTGAAGCCTCGCAGGACCTCGGCGCAAACAAGCTGAACGTGTTCCGCAGGATAGTTTTCCCGCTGAGCGTTCCCGGAATAATCTCCGGCATAACTATGGTATTCGTCCCGACGGCGAGCACCTTCCTTGTCGCGCAGTACCTCGGCGGCACGGGCGACAAGATGATAGGCGACGTTATAGAGAATATTTTCCAAAGGGATAAGAACGTCGGCTCGGCGCTCTCGCTTATGCTGATGGTGATAATATTCATCTTCCTTATAATAATGAACCGCTTCGGCGACGAGGAGGCGGCGATATGAAAATATTTAAAAGACTGCCCTCAAAGGTCTACATAGCGCTTATTATGGTTTTTCTCTATCTGCCGATAGCGGTGCTTATACTCTACTCGTTTAACTCGGGAAAGACGAGCGTCTGGCAGGGCTTCACACTGAAATGGTACTCGGAGCTTTTCAACAACAGCGTCATCATGAACGCGCTTTACAGCACCCTTATAATCGCCGTTCTTGCCGCGGTCATCTCGACCATACTCGGCACTATGGCGGCTATCGGCATAAACAACTTCAAGGGCATAAAGCGCAGTCTTATAATGAACGTATCAAATATACCGATAATCAACCCCGAGATAGTAACGGGTATTTCGTTTATGCTCATGTTCTCGTTCGCGGGGACAATGCTCGGCTTTGAAATGGGCTTCGGCACCGTGCTTTTGGCTCACATAAGCTTCTGCGTTCCCTACGTTATACTCAACGTGATGCCAAAGCTACGGCAAATGGACCCGGCTATATACGAGGCGGCGCTCGATTTGGGCTGTAACCCTCTGAAGGCGTTTGTAAAGGTTGTTATCCCTCAGATACTCCCCGGGATATTCTCAGGACTTTTAATGTCCTTCAGCTACTCGCTCGACGATTTTGTAATAACCTATTTCACGCGCGGCGCGCGCTTTCAGACCCTGCCCATCGAAATCTACACCATGCTCAGGCGCAGGATCTCCCCGACCATCAACGCTCTTTCTGCGCTTCTGTTCGCTATAACCCTGTCGGTTTTATTGCTGGTATATATTCGCGACCGCAGGGTAGAAAAAGCGGCGGCTCGCGTATGAGATTATAAAACAAATAAAAAGAAAAGCTTAAGCAACAAGATGGGTAATTCCTTACTGGCTGTAAGGGATATTAACCATAAATATATTGTAGTAGAAAGGAAATGAAAAAATGAAAAAAATTATCTGTCTTGCCCTTGTCGCTTTAATCGCGGCGAGCACGGCTATATTCACCGGCTGCGGAGGAAACGATACCTCAAAGGGAGAAATCAACGTTTTCAACTGGGGAGATTATATTTCCCTTGGAGAGGGCGGCTCTATGAACGTTCTCGACGAGTTTGAAAAGAGAACCGGAATAAAGGTAAACTACACCACCTATGAAACAAACGAGGAGATGTACAACGTCCTCAAAGGCTCCAACAGCTCCTACGACGTTATTTTCCCGTCCGACTATATGGTATCCAAGCTCATAAAGGAGGACATGATACAACAGCTCGACTTTGACAACATTCCGAATTTCAAGAACATAATGGATAAATACAAGACGACCGACTACGACCCCGAGGGAAAATACTCTGTGCCGTTTTCATGGGGAGTGGTCGCCCTGTGCTACAACAAGACGATGGTCGATGAAAAGCCGACGAGCTTTTCCGCCTTATGGGACGAAAAATACAGCGGCAACATGCTTATGATAGACAACTCGCGCGACGCTATGGCTATTGCGATGAAGCTTAAGGGCTACGACCCGGGCAAGGTGACAAAGGAGAGCATCGACGCCGCGGCTGAATATCTCAAGGAGCAAAAGCCGCTTTTAAAGAGCTACGCTATGGACAAGGTGTTCACCGAGATGGAGGGCTCGCAGTCGGCTCTCGCCCCGTACTACGCCGGCGACATCGCAGTTATGATGAGCAACAACGAGGAGCTTGACTACGTTCTCCCCGAGGAGGGCTCCAACCTCTTTATGGACGCTATGTGCATACCCAAGAGCAGTAAAAACAAGGCTCTCGCGGAGGAGTTTATAAACTTTATGCTCGAGCCTGACGTTTCAAAAGCCAACATTGAATATTTGGGATATTCTACTCCGAATCAGGCGACGTTTGAAATACTCGACGAGGACATAAAGAACAACAAGCTCATATACCCCGACGACGAGTATCTCGACAAATGCTACAAGTTCACCGACATTCCCTCGGATCTGTACGACTATATGCAGGACCAGTTCCTCAAGGTGCAGTCGTAAAGGCAATAGCTCTTATCTGCTTATTTGAGAATGTGGGGGCGCAGGGGGAGCGTTAGCTCCCCCTGTGACCCTCTCCCGCCGACCGCAGTCAAGCTGCTCAACCGGCAGCTTGACTGCTGCTTTATATTTTATTTATTTGCAGGAGGAGCCGGCGCTCCTCCTGCACCTCCACCCACTCGAACAGGGGATTTTTCTTAAATCAAGCTTTTATGCACGTAAATTATTTTTGTCGCGGAGAGCGGAGCTAAAAATAATATTCCTTTGGAAAAAGGGGTTGCAAGTCGGCGTTACTGCCGTTTAAAAGAGCTGTTGTCAGTGCTTTGACAACAGCTCTTTGTTTGTAATTTTATAATAGTTATGATTATATCGCTCTCTATCTTACAAATAACTTATAGGCGAGGTGCGTTAAAAACGTAAGCGCCGCCGTAATCGCCAAGCCTATCGCGGCAAATATCAATATTGAAATAAAGCCCGTTACGGTGACCTCATCGCCGCCGACCATTCCCCGTATAGTAAAATAGGCGCTGATACCCGTCAGCAAAGCGGTAAAGGCGGAATTAATATGCGTTCTGCCTATTGCAGTAAGCAGGCACTGAACAAGCGCGTGTCCTAAAAGTATTGCGATTATCGTGATTATCAGCGAGGCGTTAGCGTACACATTGGTAAACAGCCTTGCGTTCCATATATAAAAGAAAACCAAGACTGCCGCCGCTGCTCCCAAAGCGACGGAAACTGCCTTTATGACGGCTTTTCTCTGCATTTTAGCTCTGTATTTGCTGTCATTTTTCGCAAATATAGCCGTCACTTCGTCGCTGTATTTTTTCCACTCGTTTGATATTTCCGACCTTTCCTTTTGCGGGGCAGTTTTTATTGCGGACTCCGCGTAATCCTTTATGCGCTCATATTCATCTACGGAGATATTTACATTCGCAAGGCTGTCCGACATAACTCTGACCATTCCCCACCAGCCGCGATAATCTGACGGCTTGTTGTTTATAACATATGTAAAATCCTCTTTGGCGCTTTCCGGCTTTCCGAGGGTTTTAAAAAATGTTTCGGCGCTTTTAAGCTTCGCTTCGATTATGTTGTCGTTATCTATCGTAAGCTTAGCGTCGTTTATGTGATAATGCTGATTGATTATAACGTCTTCCTTGACGTACTGCGTATGACAAAACGGGCACACTCCCTTTTGCAGACTGTCGTCAAATTCAATCGGCGCTCCGCAGCTTTTGCAGGTTCCCTGTACCAAAGGCATAATAAACCGTCTCCTTATATACAAGCTATATTAATTATATTATTTATCCTCAAGCTCCTTAAGCTCCTGTATTTCCTTCTTGTCAAGGCGAATGGAGCCGTCCTTTACGAGCTTTACCTCCTTGACCTTAAAGGTGTGCGGAGCCGCCTCGGGAGATTTGTCCATCTTCACCTTGAGCGTTCCCGTTATAAGGTTCAAATCTATTACCTCGCCCCTGCCGTCAGGAGTGTTGACTATCGCGCCTATCTTCGGGGTGCGCTTTAAAAGGTCGAGATACGCCTCCTGCTCGTACTTCAAACAGCACATAAGTCTGCCGCAGGTGCCGGAGATTTTCACCGGACTGAGCGACAAGCCCTGTTCCTTAGCCATTTTTATCGACACGGGCTGAAATTCGCCGAGGAAGCTCGAACAGCAAAACGGTCTGCCGCATACGCCAAGCCCGCCGAGCATCTTCGACTCGTCGCGCACGCCTATCTGTCTAAGCTCTATCCTCGTGCGGAACACGGACGCGAGGTCCTTTACGAGAGCGCGGAAATCCACCCTGCCCTCGGCTGTAAAGTAGAAAAGCACCTTGCTGTTGTCAAAGGTATATTCGGTATCGACGAGCTTCATATCAAGTCCGTGCTTGATTATCTTCTCCTCGCATATCTTAAAGGCGCGCTTTTCCTTTTCCCTGTTCTGCTCGATTATCTTCATATCCTCCGCGTTCGCGCGCCTCATAACGCTTTTAAGCGGACGGATTATTTTTTCGTCGGCAATATTCCTGTTTGGCATGGCGACGATGCCGCACTCAACTCCGCGCGCGGTTTCAACTATCACCCTGTCGTTTTCAAGAAATCTCTCTCCGCTCGGGTCAAAATAATATATTTTTCCTACCTCTTTAAATCTTACTCCTATGACCTCAGACATTTTATCCTCCATTTTACACATACCGTTAATAATCTTATGTCGGTATTATATCACAAATATTTATCGTTCCAAAGATTTTCGCTCAGAGCCGCCGAAACAAGCGCAAGGCTCACGTTCCTTTCTGTGTATTCAAGAGCCTCCGCTATACTTTTCTGCATACTCACAAGTCCTCTGCGCTTCACCCTGACCGCAAGCCCGTTTACGGCTGAATCTGCGCTTGAACGGCCGGTCACTCCGCAAAACGCCGCGTCCCTTATCGTTTCGCTCAGGCTCTTCAGCACGTCGAGCGCCTGCTGTCTGTCGTCGAGCGCGGCGCAGGCGTACATCAGCTCCGCCTCTCTGCCGCGGCAAAGCGCGCGGGCTATATTGTCGGCAAGCTCTTTTATATGCCCGTCATTCCGCTCGTCTGTATCGAGCTTAAAAACCGTACAGCGCGAACGTATCGTCTGCAAAAGTCCCGCCGCGTTCTCGCAGAGAAAGATGAACATCATCGGCTGCGGCGGCTCCTCAATGAGCTTTAAGAGCGCATTCTGCGGCGCCGCCTCCATCTTGTCAGCCTCGGGTATGATATAAACCTTGCAGTCGCCGTCGTTCGGCTTATACACGGCGTCGGCGCATATCGCGCGCACCTCGGATATTTTTACGGCGTTCCGCTTGCCCTCGAGCTTTGCATAGTAAACGTCCGGGTGATTTCCGCTCATAAGCTTTTTACAGGCTCTGCAATCTCCGCAGGGTCTGCTCTCGCCGCTGCACACCGCCCACTGAGCTATCAGCCTTGCACAGCGTTCAAGGGCGGTCTTATCGGGCGACTCAATGGCGACTGCGTGCGGCGCACGGTTTTCCTTCATAAGTGCGCGCAGCTCGCTCGGAACTGTTTTCTCAAACTCGCTCAACCCGTCCCCTCCCAAACGCGCAAATAATCGCACATCATATATTATATATAATAACATCTTAGGCGCGGAATTACAAATATTTTTTGAGGGAGCCGTCCGCGTTATGAATTTAAGGAAAAATATCCCGAAGCCGTTCTACATACCGTTCTCCTTCAGCCATTTTACGGATTGCCTCAACGCCTCGACGGTCTTTGTTTCAAGGACGCAGCCGGCGTTATTTTCCTCCGCCAATTTTAGCCTGCTCAAAATATCTATTTCTCCGCTGCCGAGCGCCAGATGATTCCTCGGCGGAGCCTCCGAGCCGTCGTGAATATGGAAATGGATAAGGCGCTCCTTATGCTTTAATATAAACGGGACGTCTTTTTCACCGCTCGCTTTAGAATGTCCAATGTCCCAAGTCAAGCCGAAGTTAGGGCTTTCCAGCAGATATTCAACGGCTTTTTTCTCGTAGTCGAAAAAGCCGTCGGTATTTTCGACGGCTATCATTATGCTGCTGTCGCCTATCCATTCCTCACAGTAGGAGCGGAAATCGGCGAACGATTTCATATATGTATCAAAATCGCGCTCATACATACGAACCTTCTGATTGGGCAGGGTGATGTAAATTCCGTGATTCATATGCATATTTAGAGTGAGGGGACGGCTGCTGTCCCCATAGCGGTCACGCAGATACTCCAGCTTTTTTGCGACCTCGACGCAACGCCGCACCGTTTCCAGATATGCCCCTGTTACCAAGCTGTTAAAATCCGCAATATTAAGGTTTTCGTCCAGATGAACGGTGTAGTAAATACCCGCCCGCTCGGCGATTCTGAGCAGTGTATCCGTCTGCTCCAAGCATTCTATCTGGTATTCCGGAAAGTTCATATTCAGTTCTATGAATTTAAGCCCCAGGCTTTCGCAAAGGGCCGCGTTCTCCTCTAAGGTCTTATTCTCGACAAGCGTCGGCATTCCAAAGCGTATCATCAGGTTTGCCTCCTCGTTGATTTATGTATTAATATTCAAAAATCATTTAAATTATCTTCTGCTGGATCGACTTTATACCAATGTTCACTATTCCTTCTACATTCTAATGCCGGAATCTTTTTTGTAATTTCACGCTTAGTTTTTCCACTAATATAATATTTATCTCTCCACCCTACAGGCTTATTGTAATATTTCATTTTCCCCCCACATCGTGGGCATTTATCAATATGTATTTTTTCCAATGTAATCCTTCTGCCATAACCGCTAATCGCATAATTTAAAAACAAAGGAACTCTAATTTGTTTTTTTGCTATCCTTTTAAGACTAAAAAACAAAATAAACAAAGCAACAAATATAATAAAAATAATAAAATATATCTGCATCGAAAATTCTGACCCCACCTGAACATTTCTTTTTAAAAAAACAAATACATTTTCTAATATTTTGCCAAGTGGAAATAATCCAAGTATTGCAATAATTGCACTTATCCAAGATAATACTGCTAAAGTAAAGGGACTTCTCCACTTTGGTTCAGGTGTGTACTTTGCTTTATCGTGTCTAGGAGCAAAATTTTCATTTATTATATCTCCTCCGGCAAATTGTACTGGACCATTAAAATTTGTTGTTCCGTTGAAATTGTTTTGATTATCCGTAACTTTCATGACTTCCTCCTAAACTATGTATCTATCTCTTTGAAATATATTTTTTACTTATCAGACTTCTGTTTTAATCTTTCATGACATCGTTTCTCCAAGTTTTTACTTCACGAAATTCTAAAATCCCTTTAGAATTTCAGAATTATCGCAGGATTTGTTATCCGCCGGCAAGTAATAAATTTTTCCATTCCTTGAAATCAACTGCACATCTTCGGCATATAGATTCGTTGTAGTATGCAAATGTTCAATAGCTTGACCGGATGATTGAGCCGTTATCATGTTTACCGTTTTTTCGTCAATCGCCCTAAAATTAAGGTTGTCATTGAATAATCCGGGAATAAAATGAACGATACCATCGAAACCAGCTCTTTTACGCCTAATTTCATCCGTATCAATGCCTAATCGTTTTACGGATTTCTGATGCCACCCAGTCAATAATGTTTGAGTATCTTCCACCTGCTTTGTGTATGTTGGCAAAAGCGCTATGCACTGCTCTCTTGAGACAACCCCCATATGAAGCGTATACCTCAAGTCGGAAATCTTATACAGAACATCAAGTAATGCTTTCTGGTACGTATACCAGTTTTGCGCTTCTTTTAATTCCTTTTCATAAGATGCATAATCCAAATCATTTTTCTTTGAAAAGTCCTCCAAAGTTAAATTGACATGACAAAGCAACTGCGTACATTTTTCTTCCAGACTATCAAGTTGCGCAATCTTTGACATCCTCAATTCATAATTCTCAAGGATCTCCACCTGAAAATCAGCAATTTTCTTAACATGAGCAACGAGTGAAAATACCCGGCTTCGGAACTCGTTGTCTTGGAAATTAGATATTTTTGAAATACCATCACTGATTTCACCCAACTGCGCATTTATCTGCGTCATGTAATACTGCCCGACGACCATTGATGCAACTCCCATAGCTGCCGCTGCAGTATTTGCTACTACAGCCGTTCCTTTTTGCGCTTTAACTGCCGCAAGATTTGCATGACCCTGAATTCCATCAGCACCACGATAGAATCCGCGAACTGCTCCTTCCATAGCCCGAGAATTGGTAAGTTTAGCACCAGCAGGAATTATAGCACGATACAAAACCTCGTTCCCTGCTTTTGCAGCTTGGACTGCATTTGAACCTGCTACACCAGCCTGCGCCAATCCGGGAACAAGATTATTCACACGC
>CANPZK010000018.1 GCA_947588875.1 uncultured Clostridia bacterium | reverse complement strand
CTGTTTGTCGCCGTGATGTGGACGTTCGGCAAGGCGTTTTCAATAGATAACGATTTGAATTTGCTCGTTTGCTCCGGCGGACAGATATTGAAGTCGGTAATATTTTTTTGGGGCAGCTATTATATGGCGGACAACCTCATTCATCTGCTCTGGTATTTTCTTGAAAAAAGACCAGACTTCAAAATAAATCGCGGGCTGAGAAAAAGAGGAGCGGCGGGCTTTGCCGTTCGCGTGCTTGACTTTTGGGACAGGCATACCTTCGCGTTCCCGTTTGTGTTTCTGCTTGTTGTGTGGACGCCGTATCTGATAGTTTCCTATCCCGGCGTGATGTTCTCCGACGCGTTTACCGAGCTGTTTCAATATTACGGAATGATAAGCTTTACCTCTCACCACCCGCCGCTTTACACCCTGCTGCTCGGCATATTTGTCGATATGGGCAAGGCGTTGTTTAATTCTCCGGGAGCAGGCGTATTTATATATTTGATATTCCAGTATATAGTCTGCTCGGCGGCGCTGTCCTACGTTTTAGTGGTTATGAAAAAGCTGAAGGCTCCGATATGGCTCAGAGTTATCTCGCTGTTTACGTTTGGATTTATGCCGATTTATATTGCGTTTATAGCTCTTACGGTCAAGGATACGCTGTATTGTATGGCGTTTCTCGTGTTTCTTGTCCAAATCATTCTGCTGTTTATCCAAAAAGAAAAATTTTGGACGGCGGGCAACATAATTCTTACGATAATATCTGCGGCGCTGTCAATCCTTCTCAGAAACAACGGAAAATATGCCATATACCCGCTGGCGGCTGTTCTTATTATTAAATTCATAATTGATTTTGCAAAGAAAAGGCTTTCGGGAAAACACCTTTGCGGCGGCATAGCCGTCATGCTCGTTCCGATAGTGCTCGCCTCGGGAGTTACCAATTTGATGATAAAAGCGTATGATATAAGTCCGGGAAGCGTCAGGGAGATGCTCTCCATTCCATTCCAGCAGACCGCAAGATATGTCCGCGATTACAAGGACGAGGTTACGCCGGAGGAAAAGGAGGCTATCAACGCCATACTTGACTATGAGCATTTGGACAAGCTGTACGACGAAAAAATCAGCGACCCTGTAAAAAGGACGTACAAGCCGAAACAGCTTGACAGCGACGCAAAGGAAAAGCTCGTAGAATATTTCAAGGTTTGGTTCGCGCAATTCCTCAAGCACCCCATATGCTATTTTGAGGCTACGCTTAATCAAAATTACTTTATTTTCTATCCGTTTGACGAAACCTCAAGGATATACTACCAAACCGAGATCACCGCTCCGATAACTACGGAGGAAAGCGCAAAGCGGTTTGAGGAGCTAGGAATAACGGAATTTGAGCCGCTGACAAATATACAACAGGTATTTACGGATTTATACAAGCTGACCACTCATCTGCCGTTTTTGGCTATGCTTTGCTCAAACGCGTTTTACACGCTTATAATGCTCTGCATATTGATTTACGCCATTAATAAAAAGCGGTATAATATATTGATAATATCGATCCCGCTTATAATGTCGCTGCTCGTTATAATAGCGTCGCCCGTTATCGCGTCGCACCCGAGATACGCTTTTCCAATCTCGTACTCGATACCGCTGCTTTTGACCTGCTATCTCTATATGACAGACAAGAGAAACGAGAGGAAGGGCGGCGCACCCGCAAAAATAAAATCATAGTCTTTATGGAAACAGCCACGCCTTTTTGCGGCGCGGCTGTTTTTTAATATTTAAATATCGGTTATAAAAATCCTCTTGCTCTGCCGAGCAAAACTCAATTTCCCGCGCGAAAGCCTTTATTTCTTTCCCGTCAAATCAAGCTCGGCAACCGGCTGAAAATGAGCCTTTAATCGCGGAAGAGCCTGTTCATCAGACTCTCCGCGTCTTTTTTTCGCTTCTTTGTTTCTTCGTCGTTTAAGGTTATCTCAATGACGCTGCCCTCGCGCGCCCCGTCCGGCACGAGCGCTATCGGCAGGTTGGCGAATATTTCCCCCTCGGCTTCAACTACGGCGAAATCGCCCTCGAATCTGTCTATCGTTACTCTCATAGTCCGCACCTCATTCCTTGGGCTCACAGCTTCCGCAGGGCTTGTACCCGCGTTTTTCAAGCTCCTCTATGCTCTCGCTCGAATACTTCCTGTTTTTGTCCGATATGCCCTTTGCAAGCGGACAGTCGGGCGTGTGTATGCGCTTTGTGCCGGTGTTCAGCACCCATTTTTCGGATTCGCCCTCGTCGGCGCTGTCAACGCGGCTCTCGTCGGAGCCTTCCGAGTAACCGCCGTTTATTGTGATATTTGCTCCGTCTGAGTAAGCCTCTATATTGCCGATGTCCTTGGTCATAAGCACCTCGGCTCCGCTGTCGCGCCAGCGCTCCAATATCCAATCCACGGGCAGATTGTAATCGTTTTCCTCCGCTACCGATACGGCGGCGTATTTTGCCCCGACGCACCTTACAAATTCCTCGCTCGACGAGGTCTTGCTCCCGTGATGCCCTACCTTTACAAAGTCGGCGCTGACGTCGGCGGTTATTTCGCTCTCGCTCTCCTTTTGAGCGTCGCCCATAAAGAGAAATTTTGTATCTCCGTATGTTAGCTTGATGACGGCCGAGTAGTTGTTAAGCTCGTCGTATTCGCCGCTGTTCGGCGCGAGTATGTCTATATTCAGGTTTTCCTCGTCGAGTATATTGACTCCCGCCTTAGCCGTTGTTATGCCGAGCCCCTTTTCCTCTATGAGCTTTAAGGTCTTTTCAAATGTCGCGGTGTCGGTCGAGACCTTAGGCATATATATTTTTCCTATATCAAACGCCTTTATGACCTCTCTCATAGCGCCTATGTGGTCCGCGTGCGGGTGGGTCCCGACGAGATAATCTATTTTGTCGTAGCCGCGCGATTCTATGTAATCTATCACCGTGTCCGCCTCGTCGCGTATTCCCGTATCTATGAGCATACACCTTGATTTTGGAAGCTGTATGAATATCGAGTCGCCCTGCCCAACGTCTATTACGGTCACGCATACTCCGTCGCCGAGCGGCTCCGCCGGAGCGTTTTTTATAGAGCACGACGACGAAAATACGAGCAGCAGCGCAATAAGCGCGGCGGCAAGGGATTTTAATATTATTTTTTTCCTTTTCAAGCGCTCCACCTCAATTTTATATTTTTATTATACTACCGACCGGCGGCGAGGTCAATTAAAGACCAAATAAATTAAATTTATAGATAAAAGCAAAATATTTTGTATAAAATATCGAAAATCATATTGCCGAGCGCCGAAAAGTGTTGTATAATTAAGTAATTAAACAACGTGAAATCCAATAACAAACAGAGGTGATACCAATGGCAAATTACTTTAATGAAAAAATGGAAACCATGTCGCGCGACGAAATGGCGCAGGTTCAGTCGGAAAGGCTTGTCAAAATGGTCGAGAGAGCCTACAACAATGTTCCGCTCTACCGCGAAAGATTTAAGGAGAGCGGGGTGGAGCCGGGCGACATAAAATCCATCGAGGATTTGAACAAGCTGCCCTTTACGACCAAGGACGATTTGCGCGACACATATCCGTTCGGTATGTTCGCCGTGCCAAAGGAGGAGCTTATAAGAATCCACGCGTCGTCGGGAACGACCGGCAAGCAGACGGTAGTGGGCTACACTCGGCACGACATAGACGTATGGGCGGAGTCGTGCGCGAGAGCGCTCGTTTCGATAGGCGGAACGAGGTCGGACTATGTTCATGTATCCTATGGCTACGGCCTTTTCACGGGCGGGCTCGGACTGCATTACGGAGCGGAAATGCTCGGGGCGACCGCTATACCCGTATCGTCGGGCAATACAAAAAGGCAGGTGCAGATTTTAAAGGATTACGGCTCGGACATAATCTGCTGTACGCCATCTTATGCGATGTTCATAGGCGAAACCGTGCGCGATATGGGTATAGACCCAAAGACGCTGAAGCTCAGGGCGGGCTACTTCGGCGCAGAGGCGTGGACTGAAAATATGCGCAGGGAGATAGAGAAGATACTCGACATAAAGGCTTACGATATATACGGCCTTTCGGAGATAGCGGGCCCCGGAGTGTCGTTTGAATGTTGGGACCAAACGGGAATGCACGTCAACGAGGATTGGTTCTATCCCGAAATTATCGATCCCGACACGGGCAGGGTGCTTCCGGACGGTCAGTACGGCGAGCTTGTTTTTACCTGCATAGGCAAGGAGGCTCTGCCCCTTGTCAGATACAGGACGAGGGACATAAGCTGTCTGTCGAGAAAGCCTTGCCCCTGCGGGAGAACGCTTGTAAAAATGGCGAAGCCCAAGGGAAGAACGGACGATATGCTCATAATCAGGGGTATAAACGTATTCCCGTCTCAGGTCGAGCACGTTTTGCTTTCTCTGAATATGGACCCGAATTACCTCATAGTCGTGGACAGGGTGGGAACTCTCGACACTATGGAGGTTCAGGTCGAGATGACTCAGGGGGTTATATCCGATACCGTAAGGGACATTGAGGCTATGGAGCATAAGATCGCCGCCGCGCTGCAATCAACTCTGAATATAAGCGCAAAGGTGCGGCTTGTAGAGCCCAAAAGCCTGCCTCGTTCCGAGGGCAAGGCTATAAGGGTAATAGACAACAGAGATATAAAATAGCGGAGGGAAAGGAATATGATTCAGCAGTTATCGGTTTTCATAGAGAATAAAAAGGGCAGGCTCGCTTATATAACCAAGGTGCTTGCGCAGGCGGGTGTGGATATAAGGGCTATGTCGGTTGCCGACACGAGCGACTTCGGAATACTCCGCCTCATTGTGGACAATCCCGATAAGGCGATAGAGGCTATAAAAAACGAGGGTATGGCTGTGTCGCTTACCGACGTTTTAGCCGTCGGCGTACACGACGCGCCCGGCGGCCTTGCCGAGGCGGCGAACGCTCTGTGGAGCAACGGTATAAGCGTTGAGTACGCTTACGCCTTTATGAAGCGCGAAAAGGACATAGCTTACATCATTCTCAGGGTAGATGACAATGAACGCGCGATAAAGGTGCTCAGGGAAAACGGAATATCTCTGCCGGAGGAAGGAGATATAAAGGACTGAGTCTTTATTGCGAGGCTGTAACGGCTAAAAATAAATAATCAAATTTCAAATTTTATACTTATAAAATTTAACGGCGCACATTGCCGACCGAATAATTATTGTCGGTTCGGCTCTGTGCGCCGTCTGCCGTCCCTGCACGGCAGGCATAAGGTGTTTTTCAATACTAAAGCAGAATCCCCTTTCGGCGGAGTAGCCCGCTAAAAAGAACGGTACAGGGCGTTTGCCCTGTACCGTGGGGAGAGAAAATGAAAAATCCATTACGGATATCAGTAAATATCTCATTCAACGCTTGCGCTCTCGATTATCTTCTGAGCAATCTGCGCCGGCGCGTCCTCATAGCGCACAAACTCGAACGAGAACGAGCCTCTGCCCTGAGTGACTTGGCGTATATAGGTGGCAAAGTCGTGCATCTCGGCCATAGGCACCTCCGCCTCGACCTGCTGCATTCCGTCTTCGCCGGGGCTCATTCCGAGAACTCTGCCTCTGCGCTTGTTTACCTCGCCCATTACGTCGCCCATGTTGCTGTCAGGCACGAGTGCCTTGAGCGTTCCTATCGGCTCCAAAAGAACGGGGCTTGCGTTTGGCAGTCCGTTTTTATACGCTATCGCCGCAGCCATTTTGAACGACATTTCCGACGAATCTACCGGGTGGTAGGAGCCGTCGTAAAGCGTGGCTTTGAGACCGACCACCGGATAACCGGCGAGCACGCCCTTCTTTATGCAGTCGCGCAGACCCTTTTCAACGGCAGGGAAATAGCCCTTTGGAACCGCTCCTCCGACAACTCTTTCGCCAAACTCGAGATCCTCGCAGTCGCACGGCTCAAACTCTATCCAAACGTCGCCAAACTGTCCGTGACCGCCGGATTGCTTTTTATGCCTGCCCTGAGCCTGAACCTTTTTGCGTATTGTTTCGCGATAGGCAACCTTTGGCACCTCAAGCGTTACGTCTACTCCGTATTTGCTCTTGAGCTTTGAAACGAGCACGTCGAGATGCTGCTCGCCGAGGCCCGAAACGATCATCTGCTTTGTTTCGGTGTTGTTCTCGAATTTTATCGTCGGATCCTCCTCCATCAGCTTCATAACAGCCTGCGCTACCTTGTCCTCCTCGCCCTTTGTCTTGGGATAGATCGCCATCGAGTAGCACGGAGCGGGATAGTCGATTTTATCTATAATTACCTTCCTCGCGGGCGAGCACAGAGTATCGCCCGTTTTTGTGTTTTGCAGCTTTGCCACGCAGCCTATGTCGCCTGCGCCGATATACGGCTGTTCCTCCTGCTTTTTGCCCCTTATCACCATGACCTTGTTTATTCTCTCCGGCTCGCCGGTGGTCATATTAACGAGCGGCGTATCGGGGGAAACCTTTCCGCTTATCACCTTGAAATACGACAGCTTACCGACAAACGGGTCGGCGACCGTCTTAAACACGAACGCCGCCGAAGCCGCGTTTTCGTTTACCGCAAGCTCAACCGGCTCTCCGTTTTGGTCGAGCGCAAGCTCGGCTCCCTTGTCTGCGGCGCTCGGCGCAAGCCATATTATACCGTTTAAGAGCTGGTCTATACCGAACGTGTTCTGGGCGTCGCCGCAGAATACGGGGCTTATCGTTCCGTTCTTAACGCCCGTGCTTACTCCTACTATGATTTCCTCAGGGGTGAATTCCTCGCCGCTGAAGTATTTTTCAAACATTTCGTCGCTCGTTTCCGCAACCGCCTCGTTAATAGCCGTGCGCAGACCCTCAAGGCGGTCTCCCATATCCGGCATAGCGGTCTGGGTCATCTTGCCGTTTTCATACAGATACGCCTTGTATTCGAGCAGGTTTATATAGCAGTTTGCCTTGCCGTCTACGATATAAGGAACGACAACGGGGCAAACCGAGGGTCCGAACTGAGCCTTCAGCGTTTCAAACACGCGGTAAAATCTTGCGCTCTCGTCACAAAGTCCGTTTACAAAGAACACCTTTGTCAGTCCCGCCTGAGTGGCCGCCTTTACAGCCTTTTCCGTGCCGACGTTCACTCCGTTTTTGCCGGATACAACTATCATTGCGGTGTCCGCCGCGCGCATACCCTCCTTTAATCCTCCCTCGAAATCAAAGAGGCCGGGAGTGTCTATAAGGTTGATTTTATAGTTCTTCCATTCGAGCGGCGCAACTGCCGTTACGATTGACGCCTTTCTCTTTATTTCCTCGGGGTCGCAATCGAGAACCGTGTTGCCGTCGGATATTTTTCCGAGTCTGTCGCTCGCACCGGCGACATAGAGCATTGCCTCCGCAACGGAGGTCTTACCTGAGCCGGAATGTCCGGCTAATGCGATGTTAAGTATTTTTTTTGCGTCATACTGCTTCAATATTTGCAGCTCCTTTCAATGCCTTTTTAGGTTTTCGTTTTGTCGAAAAAGGCATTTTTTACAATTAATTCTTTAATTGCACTGTAATTATAGCATAATTACACATAGCAGGCAATAAGATTTTATAGGAGTCTGATAATTTCACCTATTTAACCAATTGTGAGATGATAATATTATATATATTGCACAAAACTTATGTGTTTGAGCGGCGGTGCACTGCTGTTTGCCGCTCGGGGCTGCCGCGCCGCTTTGCCGTTTGCAATTTTGAGCGGGGAGATGGGTTCGGGCGGCGACCGGTGCGGCTCCGCCGCACCGGAAAAGCGCGGCGGGGCCGGGCGCCTGCCCCTGTCATCAATACCCGCCCGCCGCGCTTTTCGGCGCATTTCCGCCGCAGGCGGAAATGCGCGGTCGCCGCCCGAAGCAAACCCGCCTCAAGCACAGCGATAAAACGGGAAGCGCGGCAGTCTAAAAACGCGTAGGAGCAGCTCACGCGCAAAAAGCCCCGCGCGAATTAAAACGCGCGGGGCAAGCTCTGCCCATATTTAATTATTTAATCTCTATCGCGAAAGCAAAAAATCCTTAACCTGCTCCGGAGAGTCGGCGATGAAAATATTGTCAAACTCCAAAGCCTTAGCCTTCGATATGCCGAAGCCGTAGGTAACGCCGATAAAATCAATACCGGTGAGAGACGCTCCGTTTGAATCGTACTGCGAATCGCCGACAAGCACACAGTCGGACCTGTCAAAGCCCATAACCTCGATAATGTGATTCAGGATATATGACTTTGTGCATTTTTCGGACCCGTCAAAGCCGCATATAATATCAAAATATTCTGCAATTCCGGCGTCCCCGAGCATTCGCTTCGCGAACGGCTCGTACTTGAGAGTGGCGACCGCGGTCGAGATTTCGTTTTCGCGCAGAGCGGACAAAAGCTCGCGCACCCCGCCGTAGGGCGAGAACATCTTTATTCCCTCGGCGCTGTAAACCTCTCTGTAATGCTCCACGGCTCTGTCCATAAGCTCGCCGCTGCCGACCTCGTAGAGAGTGTCAAATCCGACGTTCAGCGGACCGCCTATCACACATTTTTTATTTTCAACATTTTTCGGGACGAGCGACAAAGCCCTGCCCGTTTCGGTGTAGGAGTGGATTATTCCCTCTGAGGTGTCGAGCAGAGTGCCGTCAAGGTCAAAAATTACAAGCCTTTTCATAATCGTTCGCCGTTCCTGTCTGTCAGACGCTCATATATTCTCTTGCAGCAATCCCTGTCGTTAAAGGCAAAGGTCTTGTTTATCCTCTCAAGATACTTTTCCTTGGGCTTGCAGTCGTTTTTCATATAGTCTATTATGCATTCCACCGTCTCGTCGAGATTATAGGTCACCTCTCCGAAGCCGTCGCGCTCGTAGTCGAAGTAGCCCTCGGTGTAGGAGTGTCCTCCGGCGCGGAAGGTCGCGAGATCGAAATGCATATATATTATCGGCTTTCTGAGATACGCAAAGTCAAACACAGCCGAGGAGAAGTCGGTCAGCATCAGGTCGGACTGAGCGAACACCTCTCTGTACGCCGTGTCGCTTTTAAGAAGCCGGATATTGTCGTTCAAGTCGAACATTTTGTCAATATACGGCTCTATTATCGGGTGCGGCTTAAAGCACAGAGTGTAGCCGTATTCCTTAGCGGCGGAGAGCAGGCGCTCGTCGTTAAAAAGAGCGTTGTAAAAGCTGCAAAACTCGTTCTCGCCAAGGTCGTCCCTGAGTATCCACATTCCGGTTACGGGGTCGGCGTTCGGCTTCATAAGGTACTTTCTCCACGTCGGCATAAAGGTTATATACTTCTTTTCGTCGTGATAGAGCAAATCGAGTCTCGGCATACCGGTAAGCCATATTCTGTCCTCGGGATAGAAATAGTCGTAGTCGAAGCACGATTTGTATTCCTGATGAGTCGTTACGACAAAGCCGTGCATATTGCGGTTGTAAAGCGTGAGCCATGCCGACTGATTGTCCTTTGTAACGCCGTGCTGTAAAAATACGAATTTCATATTGCACAGTATATCCCTGTAAAATATATTGCCGCCCTGGAACGGGTTCACAACGGGGACGTTGCCCTGCGACGAAATTATATATTCCGCAAGAAGATGATAGAACTTGTGCTTTTTCGAGTTCGGGGATATGGTTTTCGCGAATTTTGAAATTCTCCTGCCCTCGTCGCAGTTTTTGTCTATTACAAAATAATAGTCCGCCTTTTTCTCGTTTATGGAATTTAAGTACTTGATAAACGCCTCGCCGTTGTCGTCGCCTCTGTCCGTTCTGTCGGATATGAGCCATATGGGCTTTCTGTGGACGAGCTTGAGGAAGCGGTAATATATGCGGGCGAAAAACGCGTGCTTTGCGTAGTCGTTGGGCGTGAGCAGCAGCGAAACGAGGTATCTCAGCTCCCTGCCGAACGCCTTAAAGCCATTTGCCTTTTCAACGGTTATAACGCTTGTTTCGCGGTCGTAGCTCAAAATCCTGCCGTTTTTGTAATAGTAACAGTGCGGCACAAGCGATGAAAGCGGGGAAAATTTTTCAAAGCTGATGTTGTTCCGTTTTGCGGTATATCCGTTTTGAACGCAGTAAAGCTCTATTTTGCGGCGGCGCTTCATATCACGAAGGTCTATCTCAAGCTCAAAGGTCATTCCCTCATACACCGGCTCGCCCCAGCATACGGTGTCAAAATCTCTGCCAATATTTTTACATTCAAATTTTTTAGAGCCGTCTGCAAGGGCGTACATACCAAAGCCTTCCTTGTCGCAGCCGAAGAATTTCGCCCTGATGTGAAATTTCACCTTGTCCCTGTGAAGCTCGACAAACTCTATCCTCGTCGTGTTGTTTGAAAGAAGAGAAAGCCGCGTGTTGCCGAAATACAGCCTCTTGTCGCTCGGCATAAGGATTATATTTGCGGCGTCGCCGTATTTCAATCTGAAGAAAAACAGCTTGTGAGCAAACTGAAGGTGCTTGTCAGTCCTTATAACTCTGTCGTCTACCTCTTTAATAAAGCGCGTCAAAAGCGCGAGAAATTCCTCGCTCGGATAGGCTCTTTCCGCGACCTCCTTTGCAAACGGCTCGACGGCGCACCACTCGGAAAACATCAGCATATTGTACTGGACGTAGATAGGCGTGATCTCGCCCGCGTATCTGTCGAGCAGCTTTTCCATAAAGCTCTCCTTATAAACCTTGAAAAGGCTGTTGTTTTCTCTGTATTCGGCGAACAGGCGCATACAGAAATTTTTTGACGGGTAGGGGATAACAAGCGGCTGATTTGTTATCGCAAACGCCGGAGCGCACTCAAACATCTCGATCATAACGCGGCAGATAAACAGCTCCTCTATCGAAATGTCGAACGAGAAGTCGAGATCAAGTTCGCCCTTTATAAAGCAGTAGTTGAAGAAAATCAGGGGAATCTGGAAGCTGTCCATGAGGTCGACCGCGTCCGCGTCGGCGGGAAGGCTTTCCGAAAGAAACAAGGTGTTGCCGTTTGCCGCCTCCGAATCGCTGTTTGCCATCACAACGTTGACGGCGCTGCCGTTTTGCTCAAATGAAGCCTTGACTTCTGCGAGCGTATTTTCGCCGTAAACGCTGCCGCATTCGGCGTAGTTTACATATTTTGCCGAAACAAGCGGCTGCGAGCGCCTGTATGCGTCCATTATAGTTTCGCACTCGCCGAGGACCGTGATATTGTCTTGAAAGCGGCTTTGCAGAGCCGTTATGTATTTTTTGTCGCCGACGTCCTTTGAAAAGGATATGATAAGCTGAACATTTTTCTCAAAACCGGCGCTTTGAGAAATTATGCTCTCAACGGTTTTTTTATAGTCGTCGTTGGACGCGTAAATGACGAATGAAAACAAGAAGCCGTTATTTTTCCGCATTATTGTACCGCTCCTTTTGAAATTTTATTGTTTACCTTTTTCAGCACGACGCTCAAAAGATTGTCGTAGCGCGTGAATTTCTTTATAAAGTGCATAGCTATCGCCACTGCGAGTGAATCGAGAAGAAGGACGAGATCTATGAGCAGCCAGTTTCCAAACGAATATGTGAAATCCGCAAACAGATAAAGTCTGATGAACGTATGCGTCAGGAATATGTCCATTGAATATTTGCCGATGAATAAAAGCACCTGCCTTATTATGGGAATATCTATTATGAACTCATAGCAATAATAGATGACGAAAACGGGAATTATGCCGTCGCGCAGCTCGTAGGTATACCCCGAGATTGGGTTGCACGCGCCCCGCAGCACATAAAGGGCGGCAAGGATGGCGGTCGCCGCGACGAATTTAACGGCTTTGTTCAGAGCTTTGTTTTTTGTCACCGCGAACGCCTTCAGGCGTGCAAGAATATCGTTTTGTGCGAATAACACGCCGAGCAGAACGGGGAACGTATATCTAAGCACGTTGCTTTGGTTGCCTATCAAAAAATCGGTGCCGAGGACTATGAGCCTCGGTGCAAACAAGATAATAAGCACAGACGCGAGTGTTCCGAGCTTTTTGCAGCATGCGGCTATAAGCGGAACGATGATTACAATAAAAATCGCCAAGGTCATATACCACCATGTGCCGTTTAAGGTGGGACTGCCAAAAAGGGACGCAAGACCGAAAAAGTCGATAACGGCGTTTGTCAATCCGCGCAGGATACCGTATACCCCCCCGCCGGGCGAAT
The DNA here is from genome assembly GCA_947588875.1 of uncultured Clostridia bacterium. Lineage (GTDB taxonomy): Bacteria > Bacillota > Clostridia > Oscillospirales > Acutalibacteraceae > UBA7067. Next base: position 12,649 of record CANPZK010000018.1, on the reverse strand, counting down.
ATACCGAGAAATGCTGCGGCGAGATAAACGCGCAGGCAACGGCGCAAAAAGCAAATGCGAACCAGAAGCCCCACATGAGCTTTATCAGCCTTGGGACAAGATAATCCCTGTATTGTCCGGCGCGCAGAGTTGTTTCGCCGCCGTACTTTTTCAGCGACAGAGTAAGGCCGTAGGCGCTCAAAAACACGAATATGCTTACGCAAATCTTCCCAAAGCTCGAAAAGGCGACCGCGCTTTGCTCTGATAACGGGAAAAAGCTTACGGTGTAGTTCTTGTAGCGTTCCGCAGATAGGAAGTTGTGGTGATTAAGCAGCAGCAGAATCGCTATTCCTTTTATTGCGGACGTATCGTCCTTTGAAAATGCTTTTATCAAGTGAAAACCTCCAACGGTAAAATTACTGCTCGCCGCAGTCCTCGCTCTCGTAAACGGAGGGAGTTATAAATTTAATTTTCAGCTTTTCGGAGAGCATATCAAGCTGCTGCTTTGCGGCGAGATTTTTTTCGCGGAGCGATTGCGGGTCGTAGATCCCGCTTAAGCGAATGTCGAAATAATTGCCTCGGGAGCTTGCCGAAAAGCCGTCGTAGCCGGCGAGCGCCGCGCTCTGAACCGAAGCCTTTATAAGCAGCTTGAGTATCATAATGCCGGAGCTGTCGGAGGCGTCGCAGGACGCGTTTATAAGCTCCGAGTAATTTACCACCGTCGCGCCCTCGGGCAGATTTTTTATATTTGACGTAAACACCGTTTTTTTCACGTCAAGCTCGTCCGCAAGCTCGCGGCAGCGCCGCCCGTTCCCGACAAAGACGAGGTCGGAATTTATATAATCGGGTATAAAATTGACCGAAATGATATACGGCGAATTTTGCTTTACATAATCGAGAATAAGCTCTTTTTTCTCGGTGATGCTCCTTCCCGGGGCGAGCACGAGTATGCTTTTGCCGTCCCATTCCTTTCTCAGCGCGCCCACGGTTTTCATGTCGTCGACGGCGTTCGCCTGATAGCTCTGATATATCCCCTCAATCAGCCGCTTATCGAAAAAGCGCCTGCTTTCGCGCGGCAGCTGTTCGAGTATATTGCCTATCGCCGGCATGGAAAGCGTGTGCTTCGCCATAAGATAGGACGAATAGTTCGGGTGACAGTTGTTTGCGGCTGAGAGGAAATACGCCGAGCTGTATCCCCACGGGTTGTCTATATATATTGGCGCAAGATATTGCTCGACTATCTCAAGCACCGGTAAAACGTCATAATGCGCCGAATGGTTTTTGTTCAGGTAGTCCATAAACAGCTCAGAGCAGAGATTGCCGGCTCCCCTGCCTATGCCGTTTGCGCTGCAATCTATTATAACTTCGCGGTCCGTTTTGTACTCGGCGAGAGCCTGCGCGTTTGAAAACGCGAGCTGGAGGTTGTTGTGCGAGTGGTAGCCGAGCTTTATCGCGGGAGCGAGATTGTTGTCAACCAAAATGACCTGACGGAGCAGATCCTTTTTATACATAACCCCGAGAGTGTCGACGATATAAAACGCGTAAGGCTTCAGCTCGTTGACGCGCTCGAGCAAATCGAGGAACTGCTTATCCGTGTAGTTTGTCGTTCCGACCGGCTGCATGAACAGCTTATAGCCCTTGCTCATTATGATTTCAGCCCATTTAAACGCCTTGTCTATGCAGTCGGGGTGGAAGGTGAGGCGTATGCCGTCGAGAGGGCCTTGTTCCGCGTCGTCAAGACGCGAGGGGTCTAACTCCTTTTCGCCTATCGCTATCATCGCGACGTACATTGTTTGGGAGTCCGAATCCCGCTTTATAAAGGAGTTTAACTGCTCGACGGAGCTGAAAATCGAGCGCTCCTTATCATACGGCTTGTCGGACAGAAAGCCGCACTCTATTATATCGGTGTTTGACTTCGCTATATTGAACAGAATGTTTCCTATAGCCTTTTTGCCGAATTTCCATTTGTTGATGTAGCCGCCGTCGCGCAGCGTGCAGTCAAGTATCTTTATTCTTATCATACTTTTTCACTTTCGGTATTTGTGTTGATATATTTGTCGAATATGACCTGCGCAAGGTCAAAGTCTATCGGTTGATTTATGTCGGTGGCTTCGACAAAGTCCGCCTCGAGCCTGAAGGGTCTGTCGCCGGTGCGCCTGCCGCGCTGTATCAGCTCTTTTGTGTAAACGTAAAGCCCCGTCGTTTCGGCGTATGTGTTCTCTATGTCCTGAGTGCGCGGTATCTTCATCGTGTCATAGTTCGGCTCTCCGTTTATCCACAGAAATTCCTGAACCTTTTTCACGGTGAAGGCGCTGTCGTATTCTCCGCTTTTTACCTTGTCTATCGCCGTTTCTATCGTTTCCTTTTTTATAAACGGCGCGGTCGCGTGGGTCAGGACGTAAACGTCCGCGTCAACGTCGCGCGCAAAAGACGTAAGCACGTCTATTATCGGCGTTGAGCTTTGGTCGAGCTCTTCGCCGCGCTTTAAAAATTTTATGTTTTCCGGAAGATACTGCTTTACCGCTTCGTCGCTGCAATATACATATTTTTCGTCCGCGCCCTCGACCTCGGCGAGCGTAGACAGGATATAGCACAGCAGCGGCTTTCCGTTTTTAAACGGCTTTGTGTTTTTACCCGGCAGTCTTTGGTTGTTGAGCTTTAGCGGTACGAACGCAACTGTTTTTTTACTCATTTTTATCCTCCCACTCCATATCTCTTTGCTGTATTGCGGCGAGCTTTTTTATTATCTCCCCGTCGAATTTCTTTGCCGTTATATTTACCGTCGCTTTTGAATATTTGAGCGTCCTTTGAATGTCAAGATTTTTGAGGCGCTCGCCGATTTTGTCATCTCCGCATTTTGCGTAAATAAGATATTCCCTCTCCGGCATCAGGCTGTTTTCCCGCGGGGAATATTTTGCTTTTATCAGATACATTTTTTCAAAATCCCAGTCGGGGGAAAAGCTGAGCACGTCCCCGAGATTGAGTACCAGCGTGATTTTTTCGCCGTTTGACTCTATATTCCCGACGCGCTCTGCACCTCCGTCTATTACGGCGGCTTTGCCGCCGAGGGGAATATCGCGGCTTTCAAGGAAGTTTTTCATCTGCTCTTCATTAATATTTTGAATGGACGCCCCGTCCTTTATCCCAAGCTCAAGCAAAAGCTCCGCCGCCGCGTACATCGGATTGAGGTTTTCCGGCTCGGTTTCGGCTTCTGTGGTGAAGTAATAGGCGTGCTTTACCGAATTTACCATACCTCTTATCGAGGTGGAGCTGACCGTCAGCGCCGTGTCTATATCGCCGTCTATCGCAAAGGGAAGAAGCTCGGACGGCACTCCGCGCGACAGCAGCTTTGCGTCGGGGAAAATTCGGGAGTAGTTCTGCCAGCGATCCTTCGGGTGCGGCTTTATGACGAGCTGATGCTCGGGACACATATAGTCCGCGACCATTGTCATTGTCATTTCCTGGAGGTCTATGTCCTTTATTTTCAGCGTGTTGAGATCCTGCGTGAGAAACAGGCAGATTTTTTTGTCGCTGCTTATCGCCTCGTTCATATCGCCGAAAAAGCTGAGTATCGAGGGCACCTTGTCGGGTATCATATTTTTCAGCGCCTTATATATTGAAAAATCAACCGCCAGCGGGTCGGAGAAGCCCTCGAGCTGATTGTCGAGGTCGCACAGCTTTGCGGTTATCATTTCGTTTTCTCCTGCTCCGCCAAGATAGCGGCTGATTATATGGTCGGTCAGGTTGTTCCTTTTTGTTATGAAAATATATCGCTCGTGCTCCGAGAGCATTCCGCTCGCGTCCTCCATATATATATACGGTATCCTGTTTTTTACAAGATAAACGCCGAAGGCGTGCTGATCCGAGGCGACGTATATTTTGTCGTATTTTTTTATGTCCTCGTTAAACCAGCTTATCAGCGCGCGGCAGGAGTTGTCTATTACCGTGTTTATCTCCTTTTCCGTGCTGTTCTCGTCGAGAGCTATGCCTTTTTGCAGCTTGAACCGGCGCTCCGGCACATATCGCGCCCTTGTGAAAAAGCCGTATCGCAGCAGCTTTTCACGAAAGGCTTCACGCTCGTTTTGCGGTCTGATGTATTCTATCATCAGCAGCTCCGATTCCTCGTCCGCGTGATATGTGAGCTTGTGCGCTATGCTGTATAAGAGCTGGTATGTGGTCGACACATGATAAAGAACCATTCTGCGCCCGCCTTTCGTTATTCGTTAAGGGTAAAAGTTTTTGTGGAGTGCCTGCTTTGCGGCGTGGGGGTATGATGCAGGCTGTCGCGCGCCCGTTTTTTCTTTGCCGCTGCGTCAGAGCGGGGTTAGGGCGGCGACCGCAAATTTCCGCCCTCCGGCGGAAATTTGCCGAAAAACGCGGCGGCACAGGGGCTGTTCCCCTGTCAAGCGGCTAATCTCCGCCGCGTTTTTAAGTGCGCGCCGCAGGCGCGCACGGGTCGCCGCCCGAAACCCCGGTTCCCGCTCAATCTCCCCGAGAATATAACCGCGACAGCCGGAAACACCCCATCAAAGTCCCAAAGCCTTTTTCAGTCCGCTCTCGCCGCACCGGTAAAGAGCAAGGCAATCCGAGCCGTCAATATTCAAATCCTCGCCGCTTTGCCCGAGGTACGATATGAAATCGTCTGCAAAATCAAATACGGCGGAATAAATCTCCTTAAGCGCGGATATGCTGAGCGCCTTGGCGCCCGCGCCGCCGCCTGCCCCGCGCAATATTCTAAAAAGCATCTCAGCGTTTTCAGGAGCAAGGCCGAGGTACGAGCATATGTCGGCGTGAGCCAAATCGTTCCTGCCGCAGGGGTATATTACAAAATCATCGGCTCCCGCGCTGCTCGGAATAAAGCTCGGGTCAAAAGACGCGTCCGGCAGGAGCCTTTTTAAGACCTCGGCAAAAAGCGAGTACTCTCCGCATACGCATATGACCATTCTCTCGCCCGCCGCCCTTGAAGTGGAAAGCGCAAAGCCGAATATCGCGGGAGCAAGACAAAGATACGCAAGCTCGTATTCGAGGCTCTGCTGCTTTGCGCCGCTGAATATCCTGAGTCCGCAGAGCCCGTCGTATATTCCGGCAAACGGAGGGCTGAGCCTCGGCTTCCTGACCTTCTCCATAAGCGAGCGCGGCTCTGGATAATAAAAAGGCTGACAGCCCCTTTTTATGTATCCCTTCATGAACCGCTTAAAATTTCCGCTCACTATGCCCGTATAATCGGGCTCGTCCAAAACGGGCGGAGCGTCGTAAGCGGTGGTCAGAAGCTCGTCGGGAAAAATGCCGAAGCCGCTTAGCAGACCGGAAATGAAATCCTTGGGATAGCTTGTCCTTATATAAGCGGTGAGCCTCAAGCCATTACCGTTGGCAATGTCGAGCAGACGGACGGAGTACCTGTTTTTAATGCAGTACCTTTTAAACAGCTCAAGCTCGTCATTAAAATCAACGCGGCAGCCGAGCCTGTCGTTTATAACCTTATATATATCCTCTATCGGTTTTGTCGGGTCGTCAAGCCTTGCCCTCAACGCGGCAAAGCCGCGCACGCCGCTGCTTTTCTCAAGCATAGAAAAAAGCTCCGCGCCGCTTTTCATTATAACGACCGCGCTGCCGAATATATCGGTTATAATTCTGCGGTTGTCGAGCACGCCTGTCGCAAGCTCCACCACAGGAGGGCGCAGAAACGCCTCGGAAAGATAGGACTCGCCGAGCGTTTCCGAGAACGCCCTGCCCCTTAAAAACGGCAGGCGGCACATAATATTGATTTTTAAGAGCTTTATTGCAAAATTCACGGGCTTGTTGGTCGCTTCCTCGTGATTTTGCATTCTTATACAGCTGCAAAGAAAATTTATGTCCCCGCTGCCGTAGGTCAGCGCGGAGTAAATCTTTCCCACAAAATCGGTTGATATTTTTTCAAGCATTACATTCTCCGAAATTCTCATTTTAAGGTGAGTAAATCACAGCTCCGACAGCCTGCGCCGACGGTAAAATTCTTCTAAAATTATATTACTGCGCTGTCGCTTTGTCAACTGCCGCAGGACAGGGCGAACGAGGAGAAAGGGACAAAACGGAGCGCTCATCTGCGGCGCACCTGTCAAAATTGATAGTTTTAATAAAATTCCCGAATTTATATAAATTTTTTTTAGAAATATATTGCTTTTTAAAAATTGCTGTGATATTATATGGACGAAAAGGATTAAATGGAGTGCGTATTTTAGTCAATATTGCACATATATTCTTTTCCCCGTTTTGACTATCGACCGCTTTGCGGTTAGTAGAATAATTTTTAAAGGTAAAACAGAAAGAAAGAAGGAACATGATTATGCGCAGATTATCAAAAATTTTGGCATTCGGCATGGCAGCGTGTATGGCGGCGACAGCGTTCGTCGGCTGCGGAGGCAGCGGCTCAAGCTCAGACGGTTCAAACTCGGGCGGCGATTCCAGCGCTCCGGACTCATCGGCAGTTGCAAGCGGCGACGCTTCAAAGGGTTCGGTTTATTGGCTGAACTTTAAGCCGGAGCTTGACGAGACTGCTCAGGAGCTTGCTAAAATGTACACCGACGAGACGGGCATTCCCGTTAAGGTAACGACAGCGGCGGCTGGCTCTTATTCACAGACGCTCACCTCCGAGATGGAGAAATCGGACGCTCCTACGCTGTACATTATCGGCAACTCGGCGGGCGTAAAGCAGTGGAAGGATTACGCGATTGACCTCAAGGGCACAAAGATTGCCGATGAGCTTAACACGGACGCCTACAACCTCTATGACGAGGACGGAAGACTTGTTTCGATAGGCTATTGCTATGAGAGCTACGGCATCATAGTAAACCCGGATCTCGTAGAGCAGGCGGGCCACAAGATGGAGGACATCAAGAACTTTGATACCCTCAAGACAGTAGTTGAAGATATCCACAATCGCGCCGATGAGCTCGGCTTTGACGCTTTCACCTCCTGCGATATGGACGACAATTCCTCATGGCGCTTCACAGGCCATATGGCTAACCTCGAGTATTATTACGAAGAGGGCGGCACACCTTGGACAGAGGCTCCTGCCTCGATCACAGGCGAATATCTCCCGAACTACAAGAACCTTTACGACCTTTGCACACAGAACAGCCTGACAGATCCTAAGGATCTCGCAACAGGCGGTCACGATGCGACAAAGGAATTCTGCGACAAGAAAGCAGCTTTCCACGTTCAGGGCTCTTGGGAGTGGGCAACAATAAAGGACAGTGTTCCGAATGCGGTTATGATCCCGTATTACTGCGGTGTTGACGGCGAAGAAAAGGCCGGTCTCAACTGCGGTACAGAGAACTGCTGGGCTGTAAACTCCAAGACCTCAGCCGACAATCAGGCGGCAACTCTCGACTTTATGTATTGGTGCGTAACCAATAAGGATGCCGCTCAGAAGCTCGTTGACGCGCTCGGCGTTCTTCCCTACAAGCAGGTTCCGGAATCAACAAACGCATTCCTCAAGAACGCTGCCGACTACACAGCCGAGGGCAACTATGTAATGGATTGGGCGACAAACTATCAGCCTAACGTTGATGAGTATCGTAAGGCTCTCGTTTCCGCTCTTAACGCATACAACGCTGATCAGACAGACGCTAACTGGGAGGGCGTTAAGACCGCTTTCGTTGACGGCTGGGCAACTCAGTATGCAGCGGCAAACGGCTGATAAAGCTGATAAAATTTAATTTCGTATTTTAGCCTATACAATAGGGGCGGGCGAAAACGCCCGTCCCTATGTTTTCTCCGTAGACGATCTCACACCAAAGGAGATGATCATTTGTTTAAGAAAAAAAACGGCAGCACTCTGCGCCGCCCCTTGAGAAAATGGGGCTTGCTGTTCTTAGGCCCAATCACAGCCGCCTTTGCAATCGGCTTTATCTGGCCGTTTATACAGGGTATATACCTCTCCTTTTGCAAATTCCAGCTCATATCCGACGCAAAGCTTGACGGTTTCAACAACTATATCGCCGCGTTTTCGGACGCAACCTTTCTCCACGCCTTTTGGTACACGGCTCTCTTCGCAATAGTGAGTCTTGTGCTGATAAATGTTTTGGCGTTTGCTGTTGCCTATGCCCTCACTCAGGGAATCAAGGGCAGCAACCTCTTCAGAACTGTATTTTTTATGCCTAACCTGATAGGCGGCATTGTTCTAGGATATATATGGTCAATGATATTTGATGGTATACTCTCACACTTCGGTACATCTATCGTTTTAAACAGCACCTTCGGTTTCTGGGGACTTATAATCCTCATGTGCTGGCAGCAGATAGGATATATGATGATAATTTACATCGCCGGACTTCAATCCATTCCGGAGGATATGATCGAGGCGGCTAAGATAGACGGCGCCACAAAGTGGCAGACGCTTACCAGGGTAATAATCCCCAACGTAATGCCGTCAATAACCATCTGCACCTTCCTGAGCCTGACAAACGGCTTTAAGCTGTTCGACCAGAACCTCGCTCTCACAGGCGGTCTGCCGATAGTAATGCAGGAGGGCGGCTCTGTCGTAAAGCAGACGGAAATGCTCGCGCTCAATATTTACAACACATTCTACGGCTCAAGCACCGCAGCACGCGGTACGGCTCAAGCTAAGGCTGTAATATTCTTCGTTCTTGTTGCGGGCCTCGGTCTTGCGCAGCTTGCTTACACACGCAGGAAGGAGGTGCAGCAGTAATGAGTAACGAAAAGGCTGTCGCCAACGTAAAACCCCCGAAAAAGCAGTTTAAAAAGGGCAAAATGGTTCTGACTATAATTATGTCTGTCATAAGCGTAGTTTATGTTCTGCCCGTGCTTGCGGTTCTTGTCAACTCATTCAAGCTCAACACCTTCGTTAAAACCGACACATTCGCCCTGCCTTTCGGCGAAATGTGGGCAGGCTTTGGCAACTTCATTAAGGGTATGACCTTTGGCAACTACCCGTTTTATAAAAGCGTTCTTTACAGCGTTGTTATCACTCTGCTGTCCACGGCTCTTATCCTGCTGTTCACCTCGATGGCGGCGTGGTACATAGTCCGCGTTGACTCGATTTTCTGCAAGATAATTTATTATCTCTGCGTATTTTCTATGGTTGTTCCTTTCCAAATGGTTATGTTTACGCTGTCAAAAACAGCGGATACATTAAGCCTGAACACACCTTGGACGATACCGATAATCTATCTCGGCTTCGGCGCGGGACTTGCGATATTTATGTTTGTAGGATTCGTCAAATCGATACCTGTCGAGATAGAGGAGGCAGCGTCAATAGACGGCTGCGGTCCGTTAAGAACGTATTTCACGGTAGTTTTCCCGATGCTCAAGCCGACTATGATCTCTGTCGGAATACTTGAGATAATGTGGGTATGGAACGACTACCTCCTGCCGTATCTTGTTCTCGATATAAAAGAGTACAGAACGATTCCTATTCATATCCAGTACCTAAAGGGAAGCTACGGCACGGTTGACCTTGGCGCGACGATGGCGCTCATACTTCTCGGCATAATTCCGGTTATAATCTTCTATCTCCTTTGCCAGAAGCACATAATAAAGGGCGTTGCGGCAGGAGCCGTTAAGGGATAATAGTATATAGTATAATAATTTTGTCAAAAATTTTGACGGCTGTCGTTTTGCGGCAGCCGTCATTTTTTGCGCTTTCGGGGCGGCGACCGTAAATTTCCGCCCGCGGCGGAAATTTACAAAAAACGCGGCGGCGGGCTGTGAATGAACCGCCCCAAAATTTCTTTGCCGCGTTTTTCGGACTGCCTGCGGCAGTCCGGGTCGCCGCCCCGAAAGCGCTCAGCGCGAAAAGCTCACGCCTTCTCCCGACTCATTCTATCGAGTCCTTATACTCCATAAAGGGGTATTCGTCGCATATCCGACGGCAAATCCTCTTGGTCTCCTCGTCAGCGCCGCAGTCAAGACAAATCACGCGCTCTATCGAGCCGCAGTACACCCACATAGCCTTTGCGGCGGCGCTCCTAAGCAAAATTTCGGCGTCGCCGCTGTTTGACCTTATCGGAACAAGAATAATTAATTTTTTATCGCTTTTAGTTTTAAATAAATGGCAGACGATTATCCTGAACAAATCTATCAAGCCAAGAAGCGAAAGAAAGATAAAAATTATGTCACGCAGCGCAGTCAGCATAAGATCAACTCCACGGCTCTTTTTATTATATTATGAAAATAAGCTCCGGCTTGTGCGCATAAAAATTCGCGTCGGGATAAAAATAAAATCAGATAAAGCGACAGCCGAAGCATCGGCGTAGCTCTATCAAAACAATACGAGGTGACAAAGATGGACAATTCGTACGCAAACAAGAGTATTCATTGCACCGTTTCACAGTGTAAGTACAACAACACGCTTGAAAATTACTGCTCGCTCGACAGCATCAAGGTCGGAACTCACGAACCGAATCCCACAGTTCCGAAATGCACGGACTGCGAATCGTTTTCCGTAAAATCCGATTGCTGCGGCTGCGAGTAAAAGAGGAATTTGAAATAACGGCATTATAAAAGGGGCGCGCCTCAAACCGCAGCGCGCCCTTTGTCCGTACATAAAGCCGCATTAAAAGGCTGTAACTTCAAAAAAATTATAAAAGCGATTGCAATTATTTTTGTATATAATTATAATAACAAAAGGGAATATTTAAAGCTTTAAAAATATAAGGGTGATTTTATGAAGTTCATTAGGTGCTTTTGTTTATTTTTGATATTACCCATTTGTATGTCGCTTAATTCCTGTCAATTGTTTAATCAAAATGAATCAGATGAATATGGAAAAAGTGTTTTAAATCAAATATTGGACAGTGTTGAAAGGAAAGATAAAGATGGATTGCTTAAACTATTCTCAAGTAAAGCGAATAATAGAATGAGTAATTTTGAGTCAATTGACGAACTCTTTGAATTTTACAAAGGCATAAGACAAAGTGTGGATTATAGTTATTCAGTGGAAACAGATATAGTTGAAGGCATTGAACATTATAAATTTGATGAGTGCTTGGCTTATGTAAAAACAACAGAGAATTCTTACCGGTTTGAATTTCTGATATGCAAGAATGAGGGGGCGGAAGGAATAGTTTCATTGGTAATATCAACCGACAAATCCGGAAATACGCCGGAATACAGCGAATATATCAATAAGGCGTTTGACGAAGCTGAATATTTAAATGAAGATTATTTCGGGGTGTTTATATTTAGATAAAAATAATTAACCGGCAGTATTGAAGAAAGGAAAAATTAAAAGCATGGCAAAGGCATATGCGGGAGGCGGAAAAAGGTACGCCGTAATAAGGAAGTGATATTAATGAAAATGATTATCAAAAAATTAAAAAACGGCGAATACAATTATGTTTATAACTCTTTAAAAGAGAGAAAGTATGATTATTCATTGGATAATTTATCAAAAGACTTTTCGTCCGTGGATAATAAAGATATGTATTGCTATTTAATATATTTGCTTTCTGTTGAGCGCAGCCCGTCTTATTATATTTTGTTATGCGATTATATTTTATACTTAGGCACATTCTTTTACGATATACATCCTGTAATACATATGTTTATGAAACAGGCATTAGAGGAGTATGCGTATAACAAATTGATTATAGATTGGATAATTGCAACATACGAAAATCATCCTGATTCACCGTTTTCAAATGACGAGTTGAAATTTCTTAAAAGTAAATTAAAACAGTGAATTACAGCATGGGGCGGAAAAAGGTACGCCGTAAAGTGATGCCGTGTTTTGCAAAACAAATCGCGGCAAGTCTTTGCGACTTGCCGCGACGTGGTCGAGGTGACCAGATATATAACCACAAAAAGCCGCATATTTACTGTGTTTCTTTAATCTTAGTAATGCAACAGTAATGCAACTATGTTAAGTGCGCCGCCGATAATCTCTTATTTATAAGGCGTATATAGGACGAAGCTTTGAGTTTCGTCCTTTTTTATCTCCCGCTTTCTTTTTTCTGTCGGATAACAAAAGCGGAACCGGTTCCAATTTTGCGTTGCAATTTATAAATAACTAATATATAATGGGGAGGAAATAAAATTGTCGTGGAGTGATATTTTGGATTGGGTAGTATTAGCAAGCGTAATAGTTATGCTCGGAACGTTCATATTTGATTTATTTAGAAGCTATAAAGACAACAGAGGACTCAAAAAGGATCACGAGATTTTATCAAAAGAGCATGATAATCTCAAAGAAAGAATGGTAAATGATACAAATAGAATAATAACTCAAAATGATTCTCAATCTAATATTCTTAATGAAATTTACAGCGAAACGAAAAAGCGAGATATTCAATATGAGCATCTAACATTAAGTCAGAAGGATGCATATGAGCAAATGCAAAAGTTTACTTTCTTGCTTAGTGAGGTTTCTTGCTTGCAATCAGAAAATACGGCTTTACGCCGTGAAAACAGCAGATTAGAAGCTGATAACAGAGATCTGAAAAGCAAAAATGATATTTTAGAAAATCAACATAAAAGAAAGACTAAACGTTTATAAAGGCAGAGTTTAATCGCTCTGCCTTTTTCTATATCCTCTGTCGGCATCAAAAGCGGAACCGGTTCCGGTTTGTTGCACATTATTTAAAACAAATATATAATGGAGATGAGTTATTATGGATGACAAGCATTTAAAGAAAATATTCTTTACCAGATCTGAGATAGTAAATGCTGA
>CANPZK010000017.1 GCA_947588875.1 uncultured Clostridia bacterium | reverse complement strand
TTTATGTGCAAATCAACCTGATTAAACGGTATTGTTATCCCCGCCTTATCAAAGCTGAGCTTGATCTGCTCCTGAATGTAATAATAAAGATCCCAATAGTCGCTCGTTTTGCACCATACCCTCGTAAGAATGACTATGGCGTTGTCCCCATGCTCCGTGACGGCGATAAGAGGCTCAGGAACCTTGAGAAACCGCTTGTCTGTATCCAGCACCTCTAATATGACGCGCTTTGCCTCGGCTATATCGTCCGCATAGCTTATATTATATTTTAAATCGAGGCAGCGCAGATCCTGCGCCGTATAGTTGATTATATTGTTGTTTGTTATACGCGAATTTGGGATAATGACCTCTCTGTTGTCAATCGTAAGCAGATATGTGTTTGTAATCAATATTTTTTGAACCGTGCCTTGCAGAGTTTCAAATTCCACATAGTCGCCGGCTCTGAAGGGCTTGTTAATTATAATCATTACGCCGCTCGCTATATTCTTCATTGTGTCCTGAAGGGCAAGCCCTATTGTCACCGTCGCCGCGCCTATCGCCGTTAAAAGCGCCGTTATGTTGACGCCGAGCTGAGCTATCGCCGTTATGATTACAACTATCCTCAACGCGCAAAGCGAAAAGGAATATATAAACGAAACGGCTGCGGGGTCGGTACTGCTTTTAAGAAACGCCTTTTTTATCAGCTTGCACAAGAGCTTGGATATCCACCAGCCGAGAATGAAGATCGCCGCCGCAATCAGAAACCTTGGAATAAATTTCCAAATTGTAGTGAGGAGATCCTCCACCCAGCCGCCAACCTTATCCAATGAAATATCGCTCAGCAGGGTATCCGTTGCCTTTTCAAATAACAAATTGCTCAACTTTCTTCACCGCCGCTCTTCAAGTAGTATGATGCGTCCGAAAACTGTATCAGCTCGCAATCCTTATCGGCTCGCGGCGAAAATCTACCTTTGCGCTCCTTGCCGTCGCCAAAATATAAAATTCCGTTGCCGTTCGGCTTTCCGTTTTTGAACGAGCCGGTATAACGGTGATCGGTATACAGCATTGTGCCCTTGCCGTGCGGCTTGTTATTTTCGAGCGCGCCGGAGTAAATTCCGTTTCCGAGAAATTGCTCTGACACAAAACGCGGGGGCTTTATATAATTATTATAAGGCGTATCCTCGAGCTTTTCGGAATACTCAAGCTCCGGGAGAGGTTTGGGAATGACCTTCATCGCCTTATAAGGCTCTCCGAATTTAAAAATACCCTCGAAAATCTTTTCGCCGAATTCTGTATACGAACAGCCCATTCCCTCGCGAAGTCCCTGCGATGCTCCGCCGTCATATATGACCGCGCCCTCGTCGTCGTATTCTCTCATATAGACGCATTCTCCGTTTTCATAAAGACACTCTCTTAATAGCTTTTCTCCGTCAATTACGTTTATTCTGCCGTTCATTTGACCGTCAGAGAATGAACCTGCATACGTCAGCTTATCGTCGGCGCTGTACAGCACTCCGGCTCCGTTAAATTTCCCGTTTTTCCAGAAGCCGCTGTACTCTATTTTATTGTTGATATAGCTTATGCCGAAGCCGTTTCGCTCGTCGTTTTCATGGTCGCCCATATAAACGCACAGAGAGTCGGCGTATTCGCGGCCTATGCCGTTTTTTCTTCCGTCTGCAAACGCGCCCTCGTAGAGCTTTTCTCCGTTCGAGTAGAGCGTGCCGTTGCCCGCATACGAGCCGTTTTTCAGCTCTCCCCTATATGTCAGCTCCGCGTTTTTAGAGTAGAGAGATATGATTCCGACGGGCTTGCCGGATTTAAAGTCGGCGGAATAGTAAGAGCCGTCGTTATTATAGAGCGTACCCTTGCCGTCATATTCGCCGTTTTTAAAGCCGCCGTTATACAGAACTCTGCCGTCCTGCCCTCTGTGGACGGCGTTGCCGACTATTTCGTCATTGCGGAACTCGCCGCTTATCATTGAGTTGTCATCGAGATATAAAATTCCGCTGCCGTTTTTCAGTCCGTTTTGAAATTCACCCGAATATTTAAGAGCGCCGTTTTTATCAAACAGCTTGCCTTTTCCTGAATACTCGCCGTCGCGCATTTCTCCATTGTATATTATATTGCCGCCCTTGTCGAGAACCGTGACATTGCCGTATGATGCGCCGTCGGTCGTTCTGCTGATAAGCATATTGTTTTTCGTTTTATCGTCGTCAAGGGATATTGTGTTTTCAACGCCGTCGACAGCGCTCGTAACGGAAAGTAGTCCGCCATTGCTATCAAAGCGCGCTGAAACGCCCTTTTTCTTATCGTCGAGAAATTCTCCGAGAGTGACGCTTCCGTCTCCGAGGACTGAGATGCCAAAGCCGTTTTTCTTGTCCTCGCTCCATTTGCCGACATATGCGAGCTTGCCGTTTTTATAATACTGAGCGCCGAAGCCGCTGCGCTTTCCGTCCAAATAAGAGCCGCTGTAAAGCACGCTTCCCTTTGCGGTGAGGGTTATTCCGCCGCCGCTGCGCTCGCCCTTTTTATTTTTTGCGCCGAAATAAAGGTATTTTTCCTTATCGGAAATTTTAATTTCCGCGTCGGGAACAGCCGCACCAAATTCATCGCTCGGAGCGTTCTCTTGTTCAATTTCAAACAAATCGTCGCTGTCGGGCGACTCGTCGGTTGCGGAGGTATCGTCGAGTTCTTTTTCGGGCG
The DNA here is from genome assembly GCA_947588875.1 of uncultured Clostridia bacterium. Lineage (GTDB taxonomy): Bacteria > Bacillota > Clostridia > Oscillospirales > Acutalibacteraceae > UBA7067. The sequence continues at coordinate 22,117 of CANPZK010000017.1, read as the reverse complement.
GCGCCGATTTTTCGACAGACGGAGCGGCGGTCATGCCGGCGTGAGAGGAGTCGTCCCGCTCCTCGCGGCGATACCCGTTTTTAATGTCCAAAGTTGTGAAATCTCCGTACATCAGTGACGAGTCAAAAAAGAAGCCCTTTTTGTGAACGCGTTCCATAGCTATATTTTCATTCGACTCTATCTTTTCGGCTGCCGGCATGGCAAAATACAGCTCGCCCTTTGAGGTGATTGCTTTTGCAATTATTTCGCCCTGTGCGTTGCTTTTATCATAGTACGGGGAAAGCGTGACGCTCGGCTTGTTAGGATATTGAATGGCAATAGTCAAAGCGCCGTCCGTATATAGGCTTATCAGCGCAGCCGAGAGTATATCGCCCGAGGAAAAGTACTCCGTTTTTTTCCATTCGTTATCGGGCGAAAAGTAAATTTTTTTATTGACCGCTCCGCTTTCATCGACGCAGACAACGGTATAACCGCCCGACGGATTGCTCTGAGAGTATTCGGCGGGCTTGCCGTTTATTTCTTTTTTCCACTTCATTGGTCTTTCGCTGTCGATTTGATAGAAACAGCGTACGCTGTTTTGCCCCGATGTGAAAAAAATCTTGTCCTTTGTTTTTTTACGCGTCATAAAATATCTGCGTCTGGCGTCCAAAAGAATATCGTTGTTATTCTGAGCCTCGTCCGCAGAAATTAAGTATACCGAGTAAATCACAATGTTGTCCGCACGGTTTGTCTGATTTTCCAATTATGTAGCCCCTTTTAAGAAATTTGAGGTAAACAGGATTGAGAAATGCGGCAGTTTATCCTGCCGCATAATTCAAGTATCATTTCTTCTTTTCCGCCGCGTTAAAGTTGATTCTTTCCCCCTCTTTTACAAAGGTAGCCGCGTCGGCTTTTTGGCAAAGACCAGATATGTATTCGGCGATGATTGCGGAAATTATAAGCAGAGAACCGCCGAAGAACAGGATAAGCGGAAGTGAGATTGAAAATGTTTCCCACATAAAGAATTTCATAATCAGCATTACAAGGCCGACGAGCAGCGAAAGCGCTCCGCCGTAGAACCCGAACATCGAAGCAAGTCGGATAGTGCCGATGGGGTATGTAGTCATACCTGTCATGGCCTCGTCGAAGCGGTCGGAAAAATGCTTTGACGGAGCCGCCTTTGACGGTGTAAACGGAAGAACCATATAGCTCAGGCCGAGGATATTGATAACGCTCCTGATGCTGAGGTTCTTATACGCCTTGCTCGTTATAGTCTTGACAAAGCTCATATCGTAAAGAGAGAATCCCGTAAACTGCTTCATTGTCTTTGTTCCGGTCATGGTGAACAGAAGATTGCAGTATGTATTTTTAAGGGCGTTCTTTATCGGATTTGTTCCGTTTTTCGACCGCGCTCCGATTATTATTTTGCTGCCCTCCTCCCAAAGCTCTATAAACTTTGGAACAGCCGCGACAGGGTGCGAAAGATCCGGAAGCATTGTGATAACGCAATCGCCCTCGGCGAGCGTCATGCCGTATTTTGAGGAAAGCTCGGCTCCGTAATCCGCAACCGTAAAGGCGCACCTCGCCTTATCGGTTATTTCGCAGAGCTTTTTCAGATAGACCTTGGTCTGATCGCTCGAATTATTATCCACGAAAATTATCTCGTAATCGTGCTGTGAAATCTGAGTTTCAAAAACATCGATCAGTTCCTTTGCAAAATTTAAAACCGTGTCCTGATTGTTATGTGTCGGGACAATAACGCTTATTTTACTCATAGTCTGCTCCTTTTTCAAGAATTTAATACCGAAATAATATCCTCTTAATTTTATAATTAAATTTAGTTTATTATACCGCAAGTCAATATTTTTTTCAATGAATTGTGAGAAGTTTGGCAGATTTTTTGTTAAAAAAGGTTATTTTGCGGCAAAAATTTAATTTGGAAAGATGAAATTACAAAAACAGGGAATAAAATTAAGGAAATACTGCAACAATATTAATGAAATTTTATATAGGAGGTTTTTAAATTGACGCAGAAAGAGCTATTGTATATCGAGGACGCTCTCGGACACGAAAAGTATTTTCAGTCAAAGTGCAACGAGACCGCGACCCAGATACAGGACCCGGAGCTGAGAGCCTGCATCGAGCAGTTATCTCAGAAGCATCAGGAAATTTACAGAAGCTTTTACGGTTTACTTTGATAAGACAGGAGGATTAAAATGAACGACAAAAATCTTATGGAGGATATTCTTCTCCTTGAAAAGGGCGCGTGCGACCTCTTTATGCACGGGGCAATCGAGTCTTCAAGCTCGAATGTTCATCAGGCGTTCAGCAGCGCTTTAAGCGACGCGCTTTGTATGCAGGACACTATTTACGACAAGATGACCGAGAAGGGCTGGTACACGACCGAACAGGTTGAGCAGCAGAAGATAGATAATCTAAAGCAGAAATTCAGCGCGCAGTGAGTCCGTCAGAATGACGGCTGCCGCATGGTATGCCTCGACTGGTCTGAGCAGACGACAAAGGGCCGGTCGGCGCCTCGCGCCTTTCCGCCGCAGGCGGAAAGGCGCAGAAAAACGCGGCGGGCCGGGCTTCTGCCTCTTTAGGAGGTACCCTACCCCGCCGCGTTTTTCCCGCGCGACCTGCGGTCGCGCGGGCGCCGACCGGCTCAGCCTTGGCTCATGTACATACCGAAAACGAGAGAATGCGGCAGCCCGAGCTGTTACTTGCTGACAATTTTATAATACGAGCGTGCGGTCACCGCGTATATTATCGCGTACAAAACCGCAAACGCCGCGAAGCAAATCAAGGTGCATACAGCCGAAAGCGTGGAATTTGTCAATTCAAACATCAAAAGGAGCCTGTTTATTATCGGGAAAGCAAAGGCAGTGTGGATTCCTGCTGTTATCAGCGGGAGGAAAAATACGGTAAGTATCTGCGAGTGAATAGATTTTTTTATCTCGCGTCTGCTCACCCCAACCTTCTGCATGATCTCGTATCTCTCCTTATCCTCATAGCCCTCGGAGATTTGCTTATAGTAGATTATTAGGATTGTCGCCATTATGAACAGTGTACCGAGGAATATGCCGAGGAAGAAAAAGCTCGCGGACATCGGGAAAAGGCTTTCCTTTCCGGCAGTTCTGCTCGATATGCTATAGCTGCTGCCCGTATTTCCGGCAATCTCCACCGCTTTATTATACACATCGAGCTTCTCATCGTCGCTGCCATCGAAATCAATGCCGAAGTTGTAGCTCAGCCCGCTCGCGTAGTCGCCGTAAATCTCCTGCTGGCGCTCGCAGATATAATTTAATTCATCGTCGCTCGGGAGGACGATATAGCGATAAGTGTAGCTGCTTATGACGGAAGAGCCAACCAAAGAAAACTTCGGAACGGTTTCTTTTATCCTATACTCCCTGTCGAATATTCCAATCGTATCGTAATTATAGCCGTCGGGGTCGGAGAAAATAAGTATCTCATTTTCTTTAAGCGTTTTGCTCTCGCCCGTCAGGCGATTATATTCGTCTATCGTTATAAAGCAAAGATAGTTCAGACGGTTGTAATCCTCAAAGCGCTGCTCGGAGGTGACCTCAAAATAATTTTCCCGCTCGAGGGCCGCAAACGACAGCTCTTTGGAAAACTCTTTATTTGTTACCGTCAATCCGGCGTCGGTCACGGCTTTTTCAAAGGATTCCGAAAACGAATCCGAGGCCTCCTCCTGCGAGGCTTGAAACGAAACCTCATACGGGAACCTGCTTTTTAAAGCGTCGTCCTCGCCTATCATAAGCGCGGTTGTTGAGGACAGCATAACGAGAACGAAGGTCGATAAAACGCAGATGTTCGCAAGCCCCACGGCGTTTTGCTTCATTCTGTAAATCATTCCCGAAACACTCAGGAAATGCTTTGTTTTGTAGTAATACCTCTTATTTTTGCGCAGCAGCTTTAAAAGCGTAATGCTTCCGGCGGTAAAAATCAGATAGGTGCCTATTATAACGAGGATAACCGCGACGAAAAACAGCGTTATTGCGGTCATTATGTCCTTTGTTGTGATGGAAATATAATATCCTCCGGCGAGGCAGAGTATGCCTAAAATCGCTATTATGAGCCTTGCCCTCGGCTCGCGTTCGCCGGTGCTTTTGCTCTGTAAAAGCTCTATCGGCTTTGAAAGGTGAATGTTTCTGAGTGAGTTTAAGAATACGAGCAGAAATATTACCGTGAACAGGAGCAGAGTGTTTATTATCGCCTCAGGCGAAATAAAGAAGCCGAATACAACGTCCGCCCGAACCACCTTGGCAATGCAGAGGAACATCAGCTTGTCGAGGGCGACGCCGAGTCCCAGTCCGAACAAAAGGCTGATAAGCAGAATATAAATCGACTCAAGGGCTACTACCTTTGAAATGTGTCTTTTTTCCATTCCGAGAATATTGAAAAGTCCGAATTCACGTCTTCTGCGCTTCATCAAAAAGCCGTTTGTATAGAATAGGAAGATCAACGCAAAAAAGCCGGCTATCCAACAGCCGAAGCCCATCATTTCACCGATAAACTCGCTGCCTCTCGTTAAATCTTTTATACCGGGATTGAGCGAAAGGGAGCGCATAATATAAAAAACCGCAACCGTTATTATCGCTGTGATAATATAAGGGAAATAAGCCTTGCCGTTTTTTCTGATGTTTGAAGCGGCGAGCTTGGGATAAAAGAGCTTATTCATTTTCCCCACCGCCCGTCGATATTACAGTAAGAGCGTCCGTGATTTTCTGATACATATCGCTGTCGGTGCCGCCGCCCCTGTATATTTGATGAAAAACCTCTCCGTCCTTGATGAACAAAACGCGGCCGGCGTGGCTTGCCGCCTTGACTGAATGAGTCACCATCAATATAGTCTGACCGTCGCCGTTTATTTTGGCGAACAGCTTTAACAGCCCGTCGGTCGCTGCCGAATCAAGCGCTCCCGTAGGTTCATCGGCGAGTATAAGACGGGGATTTGTTATGAGTGCGCGCGCAACCGCCGTCCTTTGCTTTTGACCGCCCGATATTTCATAGGGGAATTTCTCAAGTATATCGCTTATTCCGAGCTTTTGCGCCAGCGGCTGAACGCACAGATTCATTTCCGCATATGACCTGCCCGAAAGGACAAGAGGAAGAAAAATATTGTCCTTTACGCTGAAATTGTCGAGAAGATTAAAGTCCTGGAAAACAAAGCCGAGATTTTCCCTTCTGAACGATGAAATTTCCTTTTCCGTGAGCTTTGTCAGGCTTTTACCGTCGAGGTATATTTCTCCCTCGGTCGGCTTGTCAAGCGCCGCAAGAGCGTTGAGCAGCGTGGTCTTGCCGGAGCCCGATTCACCCATTATAGCGACGTACTCGCCCTCGTCAACGGTGAAGCTGACGTTTTTAAGAGCCTGCACGCGATTGCCTCCGAATCTTGTGGTGTAAATCTTTTTCAGATTTCTAACGTCTAAAATCGCCATTAAAACATTTCCTCCAATCGAATTTCTCTATTTATCTTCGGAACATTATAAATTATAACAGTCAATTAAGATTTCAGCCATTTATTCGTGTGACATTTTATGCGCCAATCTTACATTTTTGTAAGATTGACTATTCAAACTCTACGGAGCGTGTTTTCAGGTCGATATAAAACGTGCTGCCGTTATTCAAATCTGATTCCGCATATATTTTGTGCGAGAGCTTGTCTGCAGCGCGCTTGCATAGATAAAGTCCAAGCCCTGTCGATTTTTTGTCGGAATGTCCGTTATAGCCTGTAAAACCCTTTTCAAATATCCGCGGCAGATCCTCGGGCGAAATTCCTATTCCCGTATCCCTGACAGATATTATCTTATCCGCGCTTACTCGTATCTCCGCATAGCCCGAATCGGTATATTTGAGCGCGTTTGACAAAAGCTGCTCGATTATAAACGTCAGCCATTTTTCGTCCGTCAGCGCAGTCGCCTCTGTTCCGTCGTATTTTATTCCGATTTTCTTTCTTATGAATATTGGAGCATACGCCCTTATAGCCGAACGGATTATTCCGTCAAGCCTGAACTCCTTTAAAATCAAATCGTTTGCTTCACTGTTGAGTCTGAGATATGAAAGCGCCATTTCGGTATATTTTTCAACCGAAAACAGCTCGGATAAAAGCTCACCCTTTTCCTCAAGCTCGCCACTTTGCAGTATCAATTTCATCGCCGCTATCGGCGTTTTTATCTGATGCGCCCATGCGGTAAAATAGTCCACGCTTTCGCTTTGCTTGTAGGTAAGGCGGGCTATTTCCTCGTTTCTGAGCCGATTCAACTCATTTATAATTTCGGAGTAATCGCTCTCTATTAAATTTTTGGGTTCCGGCAGATCGTTTGACAACAGGTAAACGTCGCCGCTTATTCTTTTCAGCTCGCGGTGTTTTCTTAGAAAGAGGTAAAAATTGGCTGATGTTATCAGCGCTCCCGCCAGCAAGCAAAGTAAAAAGGCGTAAAGCACAGCCTCCGCCTGTAAATCGTAAAGCGAGAACACTACCGCGAAAACAGACGAGAAAATAACAAGCGCAACCGCCGCGCTCATATTCTGCTTTAAATATTTTGCGAGTAATTTCATCTGTATCCCCCACTATTCGATTATATACCCCGTTCCGACCTTGGTTTTAATAAAATCCGCAAGTCCGACGGTCTCGAGCTTTTTTCTAAGCCTGTTTATGTTCACGGTCAGCGTGTTTTCCTCAATGTAGCTGTCTATCTCCCATAGCTTCAGCATGAGCGTTTCGCGGCTGACCACCTTTCCCTTGTTTTGCATAAGAGCCTGAAGTATCCTGAAATCGTTTTTGGTAAGCTCGAGCTTTTGCCCCTCGTATGTGAGTGTTGCGTCGTTTAAATTTAGGATTGCTCCCTTATGCTCAAAAAAGGAGGTTGAGGAATTAAGGTCGTAGCAGCGGCGCAGAACCGCTGAAATTTTAGCCGTGAGAACGTCAATATCAAACGGCTTTGCTATGAAATCGTCGCCGCCCATATTCATCGCCATAACTATGTTCATATTGTCCGACGCAGAGGATATAAAGATAACGGGCACATTCGAGATTTTTCTTATCTCACTGCACCAGTGATAGCCGTTAAAAAAAGGCAGCATTATATCCATAAGCACGAGATGCGGCTGATACTCGGTAAACTCTTCGATTATATTTCTGAAATTTCCGGCGCATCTCGCGTCGTTGCCCCATGAAATTATTTGCTTTTTCACTATTGACGCAATCGCCGCGTCGTCCTCTACAATGAATATTTTATACAAACGATCAGCCTCCCGCTGTTAAGATTGGCGCTTATTTATTTACAATAGCAGAAAACCGACTGAAAGGCAATCAAAATCCCCAGTCGGTTTAAATTTTATTTTATCCGGCGGCATACTGATAATTTATGTTATGCCGGAATTTGCTTTCGGGGCGGCGACCGAAGCTGCCGCAGGCAGCTTTGAAAACGCGGCGCGCAAAGCCCCCTGCGCGAGAGGTAATCCCGAGCGCGCCGCGTTTTCCCAAATTTTGCCGGAGGCAAAATTTGCGGTCGCCGCCCCGAAAGAGAAAAAGTTATACATCAATATCCGTGCGCCTGCTTGAGCATCATGTCCTTTACCTTCATCAGGCGTATCTGTGTGCTTCGCTCGTTTTCATCGAGCTTCATCGTTATATACTTTATGCTCTCCTGCGTTTCGGGAATCATAACGTGCTCAAGAGCGTTTACGCGCCGGCGAGTCTTTTCGATCTCGCTCGCCAAAAGCTGGCACGATTTCTCGCATTCGGCAAGCCGGAGCAAATCGGGAAGCACCTCAGACAGCGACAGTACCGCGTCGTCGAGGTCCGAGGAGGTGAACGCGAAGCCATAGGAATATATGTCGTTTTCGTCGGAGGTTCTCGTCTTTGTTTTGAAAACCGGAATATCAACGCTCATGACGTTTTTGGACGAAACCTCTATCGAAACCTCCTGCTTCGGTGCGAGCAGAGCCGCGTTTAAGGCTTCGTCGCTCATGGAGGCTCTCGCGAGCACAAAGTTTTTATTAGCAGCGGCTATGTTCTTCTCAACCTTTTCACGAAGCGCCTTATTTTCGCGCACCATATCGAGGAACTGCCGCATAAGCTCATCGCGTTTATCTTTAAGCAGCTTGTGACCTCTAATCGCCGTTACGAGCTTTTTCTTGAGCCTTGTCAGCTCCATTCTTGTAGGATTTACTGTTTTTGAAGCCAAAAGCCTTCACCCCTGTTCCGATTATTCTTTGCCGTAATATAGGTCAAGATACTCGTCCTTTATTCTCTTAAGCTCGCTCCTCGGCAGTATGGAAAGCAGCTTCCAGCCAATATCGAGCGTCTGTTCAATGTCGCGGTTTGTGTTGTAGCCCTGAGATACATATTCCTTTTCAAAGGCGTCTGCAAACTTGGCGTACAGCTTATCAATATCGGTAAGCGCCGCCTCGCCGAGTATGACCATAAGCTCCTTTGCGTCCTTGCCTCTCGCATACGCCGCAAAGAGCTGGTTCATTGTATTAGCGTGATCCGCCCTTGTCTTGCCTTCGCCTATTCCCTTGTCCTTCAGACGGCTGAGCGACGGCAAAACGTCGATCGGGGGAGAAATATTTTTTCTGTAAAGCTCACGGCTCAAAATTATCTGTCCCTCCGTTATATATCCGGTGAGGTCGGGGATGGGGTGGGTCTTGTCGTCCTCGGGCATGGTCAGTATGGGAATAAGCGTAATGCTTCCGTTTTTGCCCTTTTGTCTGCCGGCTCTCTCGTAAAGCGAGGCAAGGTCTGTATACATATATCCGGGATAGCCTCTTCTGCCCGGCACCTCTTTTCTCGCCGCGGAAACCTCGCGCAGCGCGTCGGCATAGTTTGTTATGTCGGTCATTATTACAAGGACGTGCATACCGGCGTCAAATGCGAGGTACTCGGCGGCGGTAAGCGCCATTTTAGGCGTGGCGATACGCTCGATAGCCGGATCATTTGCGAGATTTACAAACATTACCGTTCTGTCTATCGCGCCAGTTTCCTTAAAGCTCTCTACAAAGAAGTTTGACTCCTCAAAGGTGATGCCCATAGCGGCGAATACGACCGCAAACGGCTCGTCCGTCCCTATAACCTTTGCCTGTCTTGCAATCTGCGCCGCAAGGTTTGCGTGCGGCAGTCCTGAGGCGGAAAATATCGGGAGCTTTTGTCCTCTTACAAGGGTGTTAAGTCCGTCGATAGCCGACACTCCGGTCTGAATAAATTCCTGAGGATAGTTTCTCGCGGCAGGATTCATCGGGAGTCCGTTTACGTCCAGTCTTTTTTCCGGCAGAATATCCGGGCCGCCGTCGATAGGTCTGCCGAGGCCGTCGAAAACGCGGCTGAGCATATCCTCGCTCACGCCGAGCTCCATGCTTCTGCCGAGAAATCTCACCTTGCTGTTTGAAAGGTTGATGCCCGCGCTGTTTTCAAAGAGCTGAACAAGAGCGTCCGAGCCGTTTACCTCCAAAACCTTACAGCGGCGCTTTTCGCCGCTTGCAAGCTCGATCTCTCCAAGCTCGTTATACCTTACTCCCTGAACGCCTTTTACGAGCATAAGCGGGCCCGCTACCTCTTCTATCGTTTTGTATTCCTTTGCCATCAGAGCTCGCCCCCTTCGTTTATCTGCTCGTGTATTTGTTTTTCAAGATTATCAAGTATAGTCTTGTACTCCGATTCGATCTTCTCCTTGGGCGTGTATTTATAGCGTCCTATCTGCTCGCGAACCGGCAGGGAAACAAGAGAATTTACGTCTGCGCCCGATTTCAGCGCGTCGAGGGCGAGGTCGTAATACGCCAAAATCAAGAGCATCATAAGATGCTGCTTTTCAAGCGGCGTATATGTGTCTATCTCGTGGAAAGCGTCCTGATGCAGGAAGTCCTCGCGGATAGAGCGTGCCGCTTCGAGCTTTATTCTGTCCGGAGCCGAGAGCGCGTCCATTCCGACGAGCTTAACTATTTCGTCAAGCTCCGCCTCCTCCTGCAAAATAGCCATCATTTTATGGCGGCACTCCATCCAATCAGAGGCAACCGTTTCGTTGTACCAGTCGGACATCGTGTCTATATACAGCGAATAACTGTTCAGCCAGTTTATCGCCGGAAAATGTCTTTTATACGCGAGAGCCGAGTCGAGTCCCCAGAACACCTTTACTATGCGCAGTGTTGCCTGAGATACCGGCTCGGAAATATCTCCGCCCGGAGGCGAAACCGCGCCTATAACCGAAAGCGCGCCCTCTCGCTCGTCGCCGCCCATAGTTATTACTCTTCCCGCTCTTTCATAGAACTGAGCAAGTCGGCTGCCGAGGTAGGCGGGATAGCCCTCTTCACCGGGCATTTCCTCAAGACGACCGGACATTTCACGCAGCGCCTCCGCCCAGCGTGAGGTGGAGTCGCCCATCAGCGCAACGGAATATCCCATATCGCGGAAATATTCGGCAATTGTAATTCCCGTGTAAATAGAAGCCTCGCGCGCCGCAACCGGCATATCCGAGGTGTTTGCTATCAGCACAGTTCTCTCCATAAGCGAATGGCCTGTTTTCGGGTCTATAAGCTCAGGAAACTCATTCAGAACGTCGGTCATCTCGTTGCCGCGCTCACCGCAGCCTATATATACCACTATGTCCGCCTCAGCCCACTTTGCAAGTTGGTGCTGAACTACGGTTTTGCCGCTTCCGAACGGTCCCGGAACAGCCGCAACGCCGCCCTTTGCTATTGGAAAGAACGTGTCGATAACGCGCTGACCCGTCACAAGCGGCATATCCGGCGAGAGCTTTTTCTTATACGGTCTGCCAACGCGGACAGGCCATTTCTGCATCATTGTTATCTCGCGGTCGCTTCCACCCTCGTCGCTGACAACGGCGATTACGTCCTCTACGGTAAATTCACCGCTTTTGATGCTCTTTATCGTGCCGGAAACGCCGTTTGGAATCATTATTTTCTGCGTCACTATTTCAGTTTCGGCAACGGTTCCTATGCAGTCGCCGGGCTGAACCTTATCGCCGGACGATACCGCAGGCTCGAATTTCCATTTCTTATCGCGATTAAGCGACGGAACCTCAACTCCTCTTGCGAGGTTATTGCCGGAAACGCGCATTATTTCGTCGAGAGGTCTTTGAATACCGTCGTATATACTTCCTATAAGTCCGGGACCAAGCTCAACGCTGAGCGGCATTCCCGTTGACTCGACCGGCTCGCCCGGTCCAAGGCCCGAGGTTTCCTCATAAACCTGAATGGAAGCCCTGTCGCCGTGCATTTCGATTATCTCGCCGATAAGTCTTTGGTCGCTAACACGCACAACGTCGAACATATTTGCGTCCCTCATACCCTCGGCAACAACCAGAGGTCCCGCGACCTTTTGTATTATACCTTTGCTCATTTTATTTTGTCATTCCCTTCAATGGGTTAATCGTTAAATATTATGTCAGAACCGACCGCCTTTTCAACGGACTTCTTGACATTTGCAATCCCTACGCCGTTGTTGTCCTTAACGCCGGGAATCGGGATTATAGCCGGAAGCTGTCTGTCCGAAAACTTCTCTATTTCGTCCTCAAGCTCCTTTGCAAGCGCTTCGGTAATATAGATTACGGCATATTCGCCGTTTGATATTTTTCTGAATTTCTGACTTGCGTCCTCCCCGTGCTCGATAGCGATAACGTCTATGCCGAGCACGCCAAAGCCGTAAACGCTGTCACGGTCTCCTATTGCGGCAATTCTATACATACATATCCCTCAGTCTTTCGTTAATTGCGGCGGAATTAAGGTCGTTTAGCTTTGCCGACAGGATAAGCCGCACGGCTTTGATTTCGTTTTCTCGTGCGATAATATACGCCGCCAGCGGCCCGATTTTAAACGGCTCGCTCTTTTGAGGCTTTATGCTGTCTATGAGCTTGTTGTCGCACCACTTTTCAAACTCCGTCGGGGAGATTTTAAGCGCGTCGACCGCCGTCGCATATGACGTGCCGGACAGATAGCCGTATATGTCGTCGAGCGACTTTGAAGCCGCCTTGGCGAGCATATCGACGTTTAAAGTATCGCAGGGCGCAAGCGCTCTCAATATAAAATCAAGGCTCTTCCCCGTTTTTTCGCATCTTACCGCCGTCTTTATATCCGCGCTTGCGGCTGTTAGCTCGGCGTAAAGCTCGATTACGTCGCTGCCCGACTCCTTTGCCTTTGAGCGCATCGCTTCAAGACAGGCTCTGTCTATTATAATATCGCAAAGCTGACCGTCGCCGGTTTGCAGCAGAGCCGTCATGGCCTCCTGAGCCGGCTGACGGAGATGCTGCGGCAGAACGGAGTATGAATGGGCCTTTATCGCCTCGTATATTTTTTCGCCGTCCATCGTTCCGTTTTTCATAAACATTCCCGTCGGGTTCACGTCCCTCGTTACCGCCTTTACAGACACCTTCAGGTTGTGAAAATCGTCGTTGAAGCGAAAAACGTCGAACGGCGACAGATCGTCGGTAAGCTCCGCCATAAGCGACCATATCTTTTCCCTCTCGGCAGAGAGCATTTCAGATGCGTCTTGATTTGAATCGTCGCCGCCGAAGCCCTTGTCGGAAAGGTACTGAATACATTCCTCATAGCTCCTTGCGCCGAGGAGATTGTCAATATCCTTGCGGGACAGAAGCGAAAGCTCCCGCGAGCGGATTCGCGCGACGGCGTAGGTGTAGTCCTTTTTCAAAATAACACCTCCGTCTTATGAAAACAGCAGAGAGTAAACTTCGTCCTGAAGCTCGTCGTGCTTTTCGCTGAAAACCGCGTCAAACGAGCAGTTTTCCTCTATTCCGCCGTACACGAGTATAAACCCGCCGTCTATGCCCGCCGTTTCCTCCGAGAGCGTTAAGCCGCCGCCGGAAAGCGCGGCAAGCTCGGCTTTAAAGCTCTGCGGCATACGCTTTATATCGTTGGAATTGAATTTTACGGAGCCTTTTTCGCCGGCGTGAGCATTTGTCTTTATCATTTTTTCGATAAGATCAAAGTACTCGTCGTCCGGCATTGAGAGAAGTCTGGCGTGCGCTTTTTGTATCATATCCGAGATTATACTCTGCTTGACCGCAAGCGTCGCCTGCTTTTTCACAAGGGCTGCCGAGGATTCGCCGCGCTTTTCTATATCCGCACATTCGGCTTTTGTGCGCGCCGCAATCTCCTCTATCGTTTTTGCCGTTTCCTTGGAGATGCGCTCCTGATCCGCGCGGACGGCATTATCCGCCTCGTCCTTTATTTTTTTTACGGCATTATCTGAATCATTTTTGATTTGCTCTAAAATTCTGTCTAAGCCATTCATTGTGCATTCTCCGTTCCTGTATATGACCTTGAATTATAAGTTAAGTCCGGGAATGTTGAATACTGCAAGCATTGAGATGAGAAGAGCAAGAATAGCGTATGTTTCAACCATCGCCGGAAGAAGTATCGCCTTACCGAACTGATCCGGCTTTTTGGAAATAGTGCCTATGCCCGCAACAGAGCAGTTGCCCTGATGTATGGCCGAGAAAAGACCCGCAAAGGCTATCGGCAGGCTTGCGGCGAGATAGAGCAGACCCTTTGTTGCAGATATGTTCGGGTCGCCGCCGAGAACGCCTATTTTTGAAAGAATGAGGAAGGCGACGAGCAGTCCGTATATACCCTGTGTAGCCGGAAGAAGCTGGAAAATCAGCACCTTACCGAATTTTGACGGATCCTCGGCCAATACGCCGGAGGCTGCAACGCCCGCCTTGCCAACGCCTATCGCCGAGCCGGTTCCCGCGAGAAACGTCGCGAGAGCAGCACCTAAAAGACCAAAAACAATACCTAAATTATCCATATTAAATATCCTCCTTAATATTGTAATGCTTTGTTTTTATTTTGAAGGGAGCGAACTTTTCTCCGCCGCCCTCATAGAACTTGCCGAAAAATTCAACAAACTGCAAACGGTTTGTATGAACGTAAGCGCCGAGCGCGTTTATGCCGATATTCAGCGTGTGACCGATAAGGAACACTATTGTGAACAGTATCGCGCCGACTATTCCGCCGCCGAACATGCTGCCTATCTGATTGAATACCTGAGCTATAACGCCGGTCGCAAGCCCAAGAGCCAAAAGTCTTGAGTATGAAAGTATATCGCTTAAATAGCTCGTTACGCCGTAGACCCCGTAAATTCCCTTTAGGAACCGCTTTACCGGCGACGAGCCGCGCCCGCTGAATAAAAGTATTATCAGAGCGCCGACCGCCGCGCAAATTCCGCCTATCGTCAGGAATATCGGCGGAAGCGTGAAGCCTGTCATTGATTTGAGCATATCCATAGAGAGCAGGGCGAGTATGCCGCCGCCGACCAGCAGGTACCAGCTCAGCACGTCATATACCGCGTCGAGCGGTTTGCCGTTTTTGATGGACATATATCCGCTTATACCGAGTCCGACAAAAATATGAATTATGCCGAACAGGAAGCAGAACATCAAAAGCGTCATGGAGTTGGTGCCCTGTATCGGGTCGAACCAGAGAGCGGGGAACTGCCAGTCCGCATTGAAGAAGGTCTTCCCTATCACCGTGACGGCGTCGCCGAAAAAGCTGCCGTACATCAAGCCCCAGAAGGTGGTGGAGACGCCGCAGAAGAAAAACATCTTTACGCTTTTCTTCAGTCCCTCCTCCATATTTTTGAATTTTAAAATCGCGATTCCGCAGGCGATCGCCATAACAAGGCCGTAGCCTGCGTCCGAGAACATCATTCCGAAGAAAATGTAATAGAATATCGCCATGATCCCGGTCGGGTCAAATTCAAAGCGCTTTGGCATACTGTACGTTTCAAGAACGCTTTCGACCGGTCGGGCGAGCGGATTGTTGTCGAGCATAATAGGAATTTCCTGATTTTCGGGAATATCGGCAAGCTCTACAACAGCGTCAAATTTTTCTGACAAATAACGCTTTAGCGCTACCGCATTCTTTTCCGGAACATATCCTCTCATAAAGAACGTGTGCTTTGTATTCACGAGCTTTTCAAGCTCGGAGTACTTATCCGCCCTCATCAAAAAGTAATCCTCCATAAACTTGAACAGATCTCTCTTTGACTCGTATTTTTTTATTTCCTCCTCCGCCTCGGCTATCTCGTTTTTGAGCTTATCTATCCTCTCGTTGAGAGTTTTTATCCTTTCCGCCGGTGTGTACTTTGAAACAACTGCGGGCGAAGCGTAGCCGATTTTTTTCAGCGCGTCCTCAAGCATTTCCCTAAATTCTGCGCGGCAGAGCGCAAATATACAGGTCATATCCTTAGTCGTGTTTATGAGTTCAAGCTCAAACGGACACAAGTCCGGCTGCTGTTCCGATAGCTCCAGCAGTATCTGTTCATATGTGAGCGGCTCCGGCAGAGTTCCGATGAACGCCGCCGTCGAGTCCGTTCCCTTAAAGCGCATTGATATATCAAGGCTCTTCCACGGTACGAGCGACTCTATCTGATATTCATACTTGGCTATGTCCGCCTTTTTTTCGGACATCGACTTGTCAAGGGCGATTACGTTTGCGGCGTCGCGCATAATCTCCTTTGTGCGCTCTACATTTTTATAGTATTCGTCCGCCGAAAGCTGATCCCTCCCCTTGAACATATCGAGCATTGATGATTTTTCGGGAAAGTATCTGCACATTATCTCATACGCTTTGGACGAGGTGGCGGAGCTTTTCGTAAAGAGCGCCTGCTGCTGCGAGGTCTCCTCCTTGGCGAACACCTCGCCCTCGTACTCGAGCGGAGATATTTCAACTGCGCCGCGTCTTTGCAATGCCTCCATTATCGCCTTGCGCTTGGTTCGCAGCGCGCAAATGTTGATTTGCTGCATTTTAATAACAGCCAAGGTTCATCACCTCCGATCAATTAACTATTATATCGAGTATTTTCTGTATCGCTTCATTTTCGCGGCTCTGAGATTCCCTGATAAGCCTCTCGGAATCCGATTCGGATTCCGTCTTTGCTTTTTTCGCCATCTCCTCCGCCTTTGCCTTTGCGGCGTTAATTTGTCTGAGCCTGTCCTCTTCCTTTATTTTGATTTCCTGCTCCGCCTTAACGCGCGCTTCCTCCGCGGATTTTTTAATGTAATATTCCGCGTCCTTTTTTGCGCTGATTTCAGCGTCAGCCGACTGCTGTTCAGCCTGTTTTATTTTATTAACAACATCAAGCGCCATAGCATCACCTTCAAAAAAAGATATAAATATAATATACACAAATTTGCTGTTCCTGTCAAATACATTTTAGCAAATGTTGCAAAAACTAAGATGTTTTTTGTCTAAAATATCATATCTGACCTTTTATAGTTCTTTTTGAGAATTATTTTCGTAAAAGTTAATAACTTATACCGCCAATTTGTGACAACTTTAATATAAATGCGGTGAGATAATATAATTCCGATAAGGGAGTGGTAATATTAAAAGAATCGTGTATATCGACGTTTTGCTTTGTCTGAACCTCATTATAAATTATTTGATCCTCATGTCTGCTGGCAGCTTCCTTCACAGAAAAAAACGAAGGCTCCGGCTGATATGCGGCGCCTTATTCGGCAGTCTTTGCTCGTTAATTATATTACTGCCGCCGCTCAGCAATTTGCTGAATTTTGCAGTCAAGCTCCTCGTTTCGTCCGTCATATGCCTTATTTCCTTTGGATTTTCGTCAAAAAAGGACTTTCTCGTCAACACCGCCGCCTTCTTCCTTATGAGTTTTTTGTTCTGCGGCGTGATGCTCGCGCTTTGGTTCATATTTACACCGCGCGGTATGGTGATAAACAACAGCACCGTGTACTTTAATATTTCGCCGATATATCTCATTGTTTCAGCTCTGGTCACATATCTAATTACCCGCCTAGTTTGCAGAATCACCGGCAGACGAGAGGTAAAAAATCTTTACATAAATGTGAAAATCGAAAACCTGTCGAACGTCGCAGAGCTAAAGGGCAAACTCGACACCGGCTGCAATCTCAAGGAGCCTTTCAGCGGCAGTCCTGTTATTGTATGCGGCGCCGAGAAAATCAGGAGCGTAGCGCCGGAGCGCGTCATCGAATATCAAAAATGTCCCGTTGGCGCAGGCGCGCCGGTCGGCGTAAGGATAATCCCGTACAAAACAATCGACAGCGACGGCCTTCTCCCCTGCTTCAAGCCCGATAAGGTTTATATAAACGGAAAGCCATGCTTTAACGAAATTTACATAGCCGCGGCAGAGGGAGAAAAAATCAGCGGCGACGCAGACTGCCTTATAAATCCGCTGTGTATAGAATAGGAGGAGAGAATATGCTTGACAAAATCAAATATATTATAGTTTTGCTGATGAAATCTGCGGGCATAATAAAGGACGTACACTACATTAACGGTCCTCAGACCTTACCCCCGCCGCTTTCAAAGGAGGAGGAAGCGGAAATTATGGAGCGGATAGAAAACGGCGACAAGGACGCGCGTGAACCGCTGATAACGCATAATCTCAGACTTGTGGTTTACATAGCGAAAAAATTTGAAGCCAACGGCGCGGGAGTGGAGGATTTAATATCCATAGGAACGATCGGGCTGATAAAGGCAGTCAATACCTTCTGCCCGTCGCGCAACATAAAGCTCGCAACATACGCCTCGCGCTGTATTGAAAACGAGATACTTATGTATCTCAGAAAAAGCGCGCAGTTAAAAAATGAAATCTCAATCGACGAGCCTCTGAACGTCGATTGGGACGGCAACGAGCTTTTACTCAGCGACGTACTCGGCAGCGACAGCGACGTTGTGAATATGAGCGTTGAGCAGGAGGCGGACATAGTTCTCCTGAACGAAGCGGTGAGCAGGCTGAGCGAACGCGAAAAAACGATAATGCAGCTCCGATTCGGCTTGCTCGGATGCAAGGAGCATACTCAAAAGGAGGTAGCCGATTTAATGGGCATTTCGCAGTCATATATATCAAGGCTTGAGAAAAAAATTATAAAAAAACTAAAAAAAGAGCTTGGAAACGTAATATAAATGAATGAATCGTTAAATCGGGTAAAAAATACTATTGTTCCTGTGACAGGAAATATTTTTTTGAAAGGAATTTTCATATGAAAAAAGTATTGGCATTATTGATGAGCGCGATGCTCACAATCGTTGTTTTCGCAAGTTGCAGCGGAGATAACGGAAAAATCGGCAACGGTACAAACGGAACGATCAGCGACAACAAGAACGCAACGGAGAGCATGAGCTCGTCGTCCTCGTCTGAGAATAACAGCTCCGGTAACGAAAACGCGACCTCGTCAAGAGACGATTCGAGCAGTGAAAGCTCAGGCAATAACTCAAGCAATAATTCGGGCGACAATGCTGTAAGCGATATAGAAGAAGGAGCCGGCGACATAGTTTCCGACGCCGGAGAAGCCGTAGGCGACGCGGCGAACGGCGCGGGAGACGTTGTATCCGACGCCGGAGAGGCTGTCGGTGACGCGATGGACGGCGACAATATGGACGACAGCTCAAGCCAATAATTGACGGAGCGGTTAATTAAAGAGATAGAATAAAGACGTAAAATAAAAACGCGGCCGAACAAAATTGAAATGCACCAAAGAAGTGGGAGAAGGAGGTGCATTTCAACTGACGGCTGCGTTTTTTACTTGTTTTTTTGGCAGGAATTACGACGGCATCAGCTTTACCAACCTGCGCCGGTAAAGCTGATGTTTTAAAATTTAATTTGTGTAAAAGGGCAATTTATTTCAATACATATCTTTCTGTCAGAGGAGATGCGTTTAAAAAAGTATTCCTACATTTTTTATACCGCTGTAAGATAAATTTGAAAACCGGTATATTTTCCGCCGCGATGTGTTTATGTTCACTTTTGCCCCCCTCTCGCCCATTACCGTTCAAAATATCCGAGTCCTTTAAGATTTACAATGAACTTTCTCATGTACTCAAACGAGGTGGCTGGCCATTCAAAGCCCATGCGGTAGAGAACCTGCATTGTCATTTCGTTGCTTTTGCCGACCTCGTATGATTTTCTGCCGTGCGCCATATTCTCATACGCAATCATGCTCGAAAGCACCTGCGCCTTTTCCGGGTCGTTTTCGGCTTTCCTTAACGCCGCTTCATATTCGCTGTTTTCGGCGGGCTCTACGGTAAGGCCCTGCCTGTTCATCTCTTTGTATAAGTCGTTCATGAGCAGCGCGTGATTGTTGTACGGGTGGAATACCACGCACTCTTTCGGCGACTGCGCCAACAGCAGTATCGCCCTTGCCACGCAGTCTATCGGCGAAAGCTCGAACGGCATATCCATGGTTTCATATGGATAACAGCCGATTAGATATGTGGATTTGAGCCTGCCCATAAAGCTGTTGGTCGTGAAATTGATTTGATATTCGCCGTCGCTGTCGCGTGCCGACAGATTTCCGACGCGCATGATTTTCGCGTTAAGACCGTTCGCCGCGCTTTCCAAAACCGCGCGTTCAGCCATGAATTTTGCGGCTGTATATTTGGAGCCTTGCACCTGACCGTAGTATAACATATTTTCCGCAAGATTTTTAACCTCTCCCGGACGGTCAAGGAACGCTCCGCCGACGCTCATTGTGGAAACGTGTATGAGCCGCGTCCCCGTTTCCTCGCAGAAGGCGATAATATTCTGCACTCCGTGGTAGTTTACGTCCTCTATATCCGTTCCCTTCGAGAAATGCTTTACATTCGCCGCGCAGTTTATAAATGCGTCGGCTTTTATGCCCTTGAGCTTTTCAAAGTCGTTTTTGTTTGTTATATCGCCGTCTATCACGGTTATTCTTTCGCCGTATCGCTCCGTGATATCCTCCTCAAAGTAATAGAAGAACAGAGCTTTTAAGCGCATATCCGCTGTCATTTTGCCCTTGCCGCGCATCAAACAGCATACGCTGCCGTCGAAATTTGTCAGCAGCTCGCGGAGTATATGCGCTCCCAAAAAGCCTGTCGCGCCGGTCAGAATCACGTCGCCGATTTCCTGCCTTTCTCCGTTTATAAACGCTCCGACAGTGTTCTTTTCAAGCAAGCGGTTGATATTTTCGTAATTGTAATCGTCAAAGCGTGTGATACCCTCGTCGGAGTTGTCCGCACCGCCAGTGAGCTTTGCAAGCGCGCGCGGCGTGGGATTAGCAAACACGTCGCCGTATGCTATATTGTAACCGAGCTTGTCTGCGGCGATAACAACGCGCGTTACGGTAAGCGACGTTCCTCCCAAGTCGAAAAAGCTGTCGGCTGCGGATACCTTGTCAAGGCTCAAAACGTTTGCGAATATCTCGCAGAAATCTTTTTCCGCCGCCGTTTCGGGCTTTGCCGCTCCGCCTGTTTCGCTCCTGTCGGGAGTTACAGGCTCGCCCAGCGCTTTGATGTTCACCTTGCCGTTGGGAGTCGTCGGCAGCTCGTCAAGCCTGTTAAACGACGCGGGAATCATATAATCAGTAAGCGACTTTTTCATTTCCGCTTTCAGATACTCAACGTCGGGATTACCCTCGGCGGTGTAGTACGCGCATATGCCGTCCTCGCGGCCGATTTTTTTAATCACAACGACAGCCGAGCGTATTCCGTCTATGCTCGTCAGGCACTTTTCAATTTCGCCAAGCTCTATTCTCAGCCCGCGCAGCTTGACCTGACTATCCTTTCTGCCCAAGATTACGACGTCTCCGCTGTCGGTCCAGCGCGCATAATCGCCCGAACGGTAGAAGCGCTCGCCCTCGTATTCGATAAACGCCTTTTCCGTCTGCTCCGGGAGCTTGTTATAACCCGCGGCAACTCCCACGCCGCCTATTAAAAGCTCACCGACAACGCCTGCGGGTAGCTTGTTGTCGTCCATATCGACTATGTATTCGCGATAATTCAGAAGCGGCCTTCCGATGGATATTTCATCCTCTTTTGTAAGATCCTTCGCGTTTGACGCCACTGTAATTTCGGTGGGGCCGTAGGCGTTTATAATTCGAGCGTTTGTCTTTTCGCGCAGGACGCTCAGAAGCTTATCCGAAAATTTTTCGCCGCCCGATAAAATCATCTTGCAGTTTTTCATTGCGTCCGCGAATTCGTCAAGCTCCATATATACGAGAAGTCTTGACGGAGTAACGTCAAATGCGTCCACATTGCTTTCCTTTAAGAACCGCGCAAGCGAAAGCGGATTCGTAGTCTGTTCGTCGCTCGCGAAAGCGAGAGTAAGACCATTACAGAGCGATACGACCGTTTCCTGCAGCGACATATCAAACGATACCGTCGTAACCGAGCCGTAGCATTTGCAGCCCTCGGTTACGCAGCGAACCTGAAGATTGCGCTCGTCGTCGGTAACATAGTTCGCGATACCGATGTGCCTGAGCATTACGCCCTTGGGCTTTCCGGTCGAGCCGGAGGTGTAGATAAGATACGCCAAATCCTCGGGTGAAATCGTTACATTTGGCTTTTTATCATCGCCGCCCGCTTCAAGCTCCGCTATATCGACCGTATTTTTATATGTTTTAAGCAACTCGCCGAAGGTTATTACAAGCTCCGCGCCGCTGTCATCTATAATGCTTTCTATTCTCTCCCTCGGATATTCGGGGCTGGTAGGTATAAACGCGCCGCCCGCCTTTAATATGCCGAACATCGCCGCAAAGAATTTTGATGTTCTGTTTAGCAGTATAACCACGCGGCTGCCGTTTTTAACTCCGCGCTTTAATAACGCGTTCGCTACAATATTCGCGCGCCTGTCCATTTCGGCGTAGGTGAATTTACCGTCGCAGGCGATAATCGCCGCGCGGTCGGGGTGAAGCTTTGCCTGATACTCAAATTTTTCATGCAGCAGCTTTATTTCCGGCTCCGCAAATCCGGTATATGAGAAGTCGGCGATTTGCTTTTCGCCGGCAGTATCAAGCATTGACAGCTTGCGCACCTTGCCGCCCGGATTTTCGACTATCCTTTCCGCGACTGTTTTAATCGCGTTCGCTAATTTGCTCATCAGCTCATGACTGTAAACAGCGTCGTTATAGTGAACATTTACGCATTCCCTTCCGTCTGTTTTTTCGATGTGCACGCCCGTGTCGAATTTTACACGCTGCTCGCCGACAATCTCCCATTCGATTGATTTGCCGCCTATACGAAGCTCGTCCACAACGCCGAGCTGATACGCGTACATAATATGCGGCGCGTAGTTGAATTTGCGGCACACATCGGCATACGGATAAGCCTCGTTCGCGACCGCGTTTATAAACAG